>JAATFK010000054.1 GCA_015655225.1 Solirubrobacterales bacterium
CAGGAGCCCAGCGCCGGTCGTCTTGACGGTGTAGACGTTGCCGCCGCGCACGAACGCGATCGACGTGCCGTCGGGGGACCAGGCCGGCTGCGAGCCGCCCTTGCCGGTCAGCTTCTTGAGGTTCTTGCCGGTGACGTCGACGATGTAGACGTTGTTCTTGCGCGTGAACGCGAGCTTCGTCGCGTGCGGCGACCAGTTCGGCTGCGAGCCGCCCTTGCCGGTGATCTTCTTCAGTCTCTTGCCGGCGTCGGTCATCGTGTAGACGTTGCCGGCGCGGGTGAAGGCGATCAGGCCCTTCGAGCCCCAGGCCGGCTGCGTGCCGCCCTTCTGCGTGATCCGCTTCGGCCCGCAGGCGAGGCAGCCGATCGTGTAGACGTCCTGCGCGCCGTTCGCGGCCGTGCCGGTGAACGCGATCCGCTGGCCCGACGGCGCCCACGCGGGCGACGTGTCGCCGCGCGTCAGCCGTCTGAAGCGGTTCGGCGTGCCGGCGCCGGCGGTGCCGATGAACGACGTCCCGCCGATCACGCCGAGCGTGCTGCCGGTCTGCGCGTCGGAGCTGAAGGCGAGCAGCTTGCCGCCGGGCGCGAACGCCGGCGACTGGTCGAGGCACGTCGTGCCGGCCGGGCAGGTGGCGACGAGGCCGCGCCCGCCGCCGTCCGGGACGACCGCCTGGATCGAGGCCGTCAGCGGATTGCCGTACTGGTCGTTGTTGACCTGCGCGAAGGCGATCACGCCGTTTCTGCCGGCGAAGGCGGCGTGGGCCGGCGCGCTCGCGACGCCGATCGCGAGCAGGCCCACGAGCGGGACGGCGAGCGTGCGGCGACGGCGGAGGAGGTGAGGCGGCATCGAAGCTCCCTGGGAATCGACTGCGGTCCCCTCCCCCAACTGCCCACCTGCAGGGAAGTTGCGGTGCCTCGTGCGCGCCTAGTGCGTCGTCCAGGCGTCCGGGTCGGCGGTGTGCTGGCGCACGACGTCGGGCAGCTCGCCGGCGGCGAGGTCCGCGAGCGTCACGTGCTCGAGCACGTCCCGGAGGCTGGCGCGGACGGCGACCCAGACGTCGCGCAGCGGCGCCGCCGCGCCGGTGAACTCGAGCTTCTCGGGTCGCTCGCCGCTGACCCCCGCGAGCGGGCCGTCGATCGCGCGGATGATGTCGGCGACGGTGATCTCCTCGGGCGGCGAGGCGAGCCGGTAGCCACCCTCCGCCCCGCGCCGCGAGGTGATGATCCCGCCCTGGCGCAGCTGCACGAGGATGTTCTCGAGGAAGCGCAGCGGGATCTGCTGGGCGGTCGCGATCAGCTCGCTTCTGAGCGGTCGCTCGTCGGCGTAGGCGGCGGCCAGCTCGGCGGACGCGCGGACGGCATAGTCGGTCTTGGCTGAAATGCGCACGAGCGGATGATCGCGCACCGGGACGACGGCCCGCGCGCCCTCTGTTTAGGTTCCCTGCTCCCAGGCGTGCAAATACGCCTGCTGCGCCTCGGTCAGCTCGTCGATCCGGACGCCGAGCGAGGCGAGCTTGAGCGCCGCGATCTCGCGGTCGAGCTCGCGCGGGACGTCGTAGACGCGCGGCGCCAGCGCGGCCCCGTCGCGGACGAGGTGCTCGGCCGCCAGCGCCTGGTTCGCGAACGCGATGTCCATCACGGCGGCGGGATGCCCCTCGGCGGCCGCGAGGTTCACCACGCGGCCCTCGGCGAGCACGTGGATGCGGCGGCCGTCGGGCGTCACGTGCTGCTCGACGTGCGGGCGCACGTGCCGCCGCTGTGGCGCCAGCTCGCGCAGCGCGCCGAGGTCCAGCTCGACGTCGAAGTGGCCGGCGTTGGCGAGCAGGACGCCGTCGCGCATCACGTCGTAGTGCCTCCGTCCGACCACGTCGCGGCCGCCGGTCGCGGTGATCAGCACGTCGCCCTTCGCCGCCGCCTCCAGCGACGGCAGCACCTCGAAGCCGTCGAGCTTCGCCTCCAGCGCGCGCAGCGGCGCGACCTCGCAGACGACGACCTGCGCGCCCGCGCCCTTCGCCCGCTCGGCGATCCCCTTGCCGCACCAGCCGTAGCCGAAGACGACGACGACGCGGCCGGCGAGCAGCACGTTGGTCGCCCGCAGGATCCCGTCGAGGGTCGACTGGCCGGTCCCGTAGCGGTTGTCGAAGAGCCGCTTGGTGGCCGCCTCGCTGACGGCCACGACGGGGAAGCCGAGCCGGCCTTCGGCCTCGAGCGCGCGCAGCCGGATGATCCCGCTGGTGGTCCCCTCGGTGCCGCCGACGATCTCGTCGAGCAGCTCGGTGCGGCGGCCGTGGACGATCGAGATGAGGTCCGCGCCGTCGTCCATCGTCATCCCCGGACGCGTGTCGAGGACCGCCTCGATGTGGTCGTAGTAGGTCGCCGTGTCCTCGCCCTGGATCGCGTGCACGGCGGCGCCGTAGCGGTCGACCAGCGCGGCCGCGACGTCGTCCTGGGTCGAGAGCGGGTTCGACGCGCAGAGCGCGACCTCGGCGCCGCCGGCGAGCAGCGTGCGCACGAGGTTGGCGGTCTCGGTCGTGACGTGGATGCAGACGGCGATCCGCAGCCCGTCGAGCGGACGGGCCGCCGCGAACCGCTCGCGGATCGAGCGCAGGACGGGCATCTGCGCGTCCGCCCACTCGATCCGCGCCTGGCCGACCTCGGCGAGTCCGAGGTCGGCCACGTCATGTTGCGGGAGTTGCTGCGGGTTAATAGCGGTAGTGGTCGCTCTTGTAGGGGCCCTCGACCGGCACGCCGATGTACGCGGCCTGCTCGTCGCTGAGCGTCGTCAGCTTGACGCCGAGCGCGTCGAGGTGGAGCCGCGCGACCTTCTCGTCGAGGTGCTTCGGCAGCACGTAGACCTTCGTCTCGTACTCGCCCGGCTTCGTGAACAGCTCGATCTGC
>JAATFK010000327.1 GCA_015655225.1 Solirubrobacterales bacterium
AGGTGCTGGATCGCGTCAATCGTCTGCCCGTGGCGCCCGATCAGCAGCCCGAGATCCTCGCCGTCGATGTCGGCATTCAGCGCCTCGGCGTCCTCGGTCACCGAGATCTCGGCGTCGACCCCGACCGCCGCGACGATGTGCTCCAGCAGCTCCTCGACGCGCGCGATCGCGCTGTCCGGCTGCGCGGCGCTCATCGCCGCCGCCCCGACCGCTTCTTCTTCTGACGGGCCGACGGGGGCGGCCCGGATCTCGTCGCGCCCGCGCCGTCGCCGTTCGCCGGCTTGTCGGACGCGTTCGGTCTCGGCGTCGAGGCTCTGCCGGCCCGCGCGCCGTCGCCGGTCGTTCTCGCTCTCGGTCTCGCCGCTCTCGCGACGCCTCTGCTCGGCGACGATCCTCTCGGCTGCGATCTCGCCGGGGTCGTGGCGGCGCCGCCGGTGAACATCTCTCTGATCGCGGCGAAGCCGCCCGAGGAGCCGCCGTCAGCCGGCACGCCGGCGACGGCTCTCACCGGCCGCACCGGGCCGATCGTTCTTCTCACGACCATCTGCTGGGCGATCGTCCAGCAGTTCGTCGTGATCCAGTAGACCATCAGGCCGGCCGGGAAGTTGATGACGAAGAAGACGAAGACGACCGGCAGGCCGAGCATCAGCAGCCGCTGGTTTCTGTCCATCGCCGCCGAGCTGAGCAGGCCCGAGCCGAGCTGCGAGCCGACGTAGAGGATCACGAGGATCACGAGCGTGACGCCGGACGCTCTGTCGGTGATGTCCTTGATGAAGAGGAACTGACCGGAGTGCGCGTGCCCGAGGACCTGGCCGCACGCGAGCGCCTTTTGTCCGCAGATGTCGATCCGCAGGTCGGTGCGGAGCATGTAGTACAGCGAGATGAAGAACGGCAGCTGGAACAGCAGCGGGAAACAGGAGGCCAGAGGATTGACTCTGTTCTCTCTGTAGAACGTCATCATCTCCTGCTGCTGGCGGGGTCTGTCGTCCTTGTACTTCGCCTGCAGCGCTCTGATCTCCGGCGCCAGCGCCTGCATCCGCTGCATCGATCTGACCTGTCTCAGCGTCAGCGGCAGCAGCACGAGCCGCACCGTCACGGTGAGCAGGATGATCGAGAAGCCCCAGCTGACGCCCAGATGGTCGTGGTAGAAGGTGAGGACCGAGTCGCAGACGTCGATCAGCGGCTGGATGACGTTTCCGAAGACGAAGGGCATGTGTGTGACTCAGGCTCCGGGCGCGGTCGATCGGTGGGTGTGGAACACGCGCTGATCGCACACGGGGTCGTAGCCCCCGTGACTGAAGGGGTTGCAGCGCACGAGCCGCCATGCCGCCAGCACCAGCCCGCGGAGTATGCCGAACTCCTCGACCGCCTGCACGGCGTAGGCCGAGCAGCTCGGCTCGTACTTGCAGCGGGGTGGCAGCAGCGGTGAGACGACCCGCCGGTAGACCCGGATCGGCGCCGTGACGGCGCTGCGCGCGAGGCTCACTGCTGACCCTTCGCGGCGCGCTCGCGGACCGCGTCGACCAGCTCGGCGAGGGCCGCGTGGATCCCCTCGAGCCCGTCGCGCTCGGCGACCTGGCGGGCCTCCGGACGCGCGACGACGACGACGTCCTGCCCCTCGGGCAGGCGCGCCGCCTCGCGGTCGAACGCCTCCCGCAGGAGCCGCTTCACGCGGTTGCGGTCGACCGCGCCGCCGACCTTGCGGGAGACCGACAGGCCAACCCGCGGCTCGCCGTCCTCGCCGCGCGGGAAGACGTGCAGGACCAGGACGCGATTGCTCTGGGAGCGCCCCTGTCGAAAGACCCGGTCGAACTCTGCGCTGCGGGAGAGCCGCCCGCGCTTGCTCCGCCGGGTCGCCACGCCCGGCCGCGCGCTCATCAGACGGTGAGGCGCTTGCGGCCCTTGTCGCGGCGGCGCTTGAGGACCTGGCGACCGGAGCGCGTCTGCATACGCTCGCGGAACCCGTGGGTACGGGCGCGCTTGCGCTTCTTAGGCTGGTAGGTGCGTTTCATGGCTCACGTTTCCCGTGGGATGGGGAGGGAACAGTATACGGGTCGGTCCGCTCGGTGCTCTGCGGCCTGGCCGGCACCCTACGCCGGGAGTTCTCGACAGGCGTCCAGACCCCTGTGCACAACCTCCGTGCAACCCCCGTCGGGTGGCCTCGCGACCTTTTTCTCGCGATTTGCGCACTCCCCCTCGAAAGGCGTCGAACGAGTCCCGGCTGACCGTCCGGCGATTGCTATATTCGCCGCCCCGTCGGGGCTCACCGCCCCTCCATCGCACTGCAAACCCTCCCACCGGGAGCCGGTCGACGACGCCTGTGAACACCGAGCTCGAGCACACCTGGTCCAAGATCCAAGCCGAGCTGCGGCGCGCTGTCACCGACTCGACGTACCACCTCTGGCTCGCGCCGCTGAGAGCGCGCGCGCTGGACGGCGGGACGCTCGAGATCGCGGCTCCCGAGGAGATCCGCACGTGGGTCGCCGACCGCTTCTCGCGCGTCCTGCAGACGTGCGCCGCCGCCGTCCTCGGCGCCGAGGCCACGATCGCGATCGTCCCCGTCGACGCCCCACCCCCCGAGCGTGCCGCCATCCGCGGCGGCGCCGTCGGCCCGCAGGCCGACCTGACGCCCGGCTCGTCCGACAGCTTCAACCCGAAGTACACCTTCGACCAGTTCGTGATCGGGGACGGCAACCGCCTCGCCCACGCGGCCGCCCTGGCCGTCGCCGAGCTGCCCGGGCAGGCCTACAACCCCCTGTTCATCTACGGACCGCCCGGACTGGGAAAGACGCACCTCCTGCACGCGATCGCGAACTACGTGCGCGAGTACGGCGACGGCATGTCGGTCCGCTACACGACGGTCGAGGCCTTCACGAACCACTTCGTCGACTCGCTGCGCGCCCGCTCGCTCGACGACTTCAAGCGCCGCTACCGCGACACCGACATCCTCCTGATCGACGACGTCCAGTTCCTCGACGGCAAGCACAAGATCGAGGAGGAGTTCTTCCACACCTTCAACGCGCTCTATGAGACCGGCAGCCAGCTGGTCGTCACCTGCGACCGCATGCCGCGCGACATGGGCGCGCTGGCCGAGCGGCTGCGGGAGCGCTTCGAGTCTGGGCTCGTCACCGACATCCGCTCGCCCGACCTCGCGACGCGCATGGCGATCCTGCGCAAGCGCGTGCACCATGATCACGTGCTGCTCGCCGAGCCGGACGCGATCGCCCCGATCGCCGACCGCATCACGACGAACATCCGCGCCCTGCAGGGCGCGCTGATCCGCGTCGTCGCGTTCCACTCCCTGACCGGCCGGCCGATCGACCGCGACCTCGTCACGGAGGTCCTCGACGGTCTCTACCCCGGCGCCGCACGCCCCCGCGTCCGCACGCTCGAGGAGATCCAGGAGGCGACCTGCGAGCGCCTCGGCGTCTCCCCGGAGGCGATGCTGTCGCCCGAGCGGACGGCGAAGGTCGCCTGGGCCCGCCAGGTCGCGATGTACCTTGCGCGCGAGCTGACCGACGCGACCCTGCCGGCGATCGGGCGTGCCTTCGGCGGCCGCAACCACACGACGGTCATGCACGCGTGCAAGCGCGCGAGCGAGCGCATCGCCGCCGACGCCGAGGCCTACGAGCTCGTGCGCGGCCTCACGGCACGGCTGCAGGAGCCCGATGCCGACCGACGTTCCTGACAGACTTGTGACCAGCTCCGTCTGCGCACTTGTGCGCAGCATCGCCGCAACGTGCAGCGATTCCGCCCACTTCTCCACATCTTCCTTCTCCCTATGACGAAGAACTCCTTTCTCTCCTCGAGGTATTCATCGTGAAGATCTCGGCTGCGCGCGACGAGCTCCTGACCCAGCTGCAGACGGTCAGCCGCGTCGCGTCGACCCGCGGCGCGATCCAGGCGCTCTCCGGAGTTCAGCTGATCGCCGCCGGCGGTCGCGTCGAGCTGCGGGCGACCGACATGGAGGTCGGCCTGCGCGTTCCGCTCGCTGCCGAGGTCGAGCGGGAGGGCTCGATCGTGCTCCCGGCTCGACTGATCGTCGACGTGGTGCGCTCGCTGTCGGGGCCGACCGTGACGCTCGAGCAGCGCCCGGCGGAGCAGGACGTCGAGTTGGTTGCCGGCAACGCGACGTTCCACATCCGGACGCTGCGCGGCGAGGACTTCCCGCCGTTCCCGGAGCCGGAGGAGGCCGGGACGGTGCGCGTCCCGGCGCGGGCGTTCATCGACACGGTCCTCAAGGTCGCCAGATCGGCGTCGCGCGACGAGACGCGTCCGGTCCTGACCGGGATCCTCGTCTCGGCCGCCGAGCGCGAGCTGCGGATGGTCGCGACCGACTCCTATCGGCTGAGCGTCAAGGAGACGACGCTCGAGGCGCCGCTGCCCGGCGGCTTCGAGGCGAACGTGCCGGCGCGGGCGCTGCAGGAGCTGGCGCGGCTGGTGCAGCAGCTCGACGGGGAGGAGCTGATCGTCGGCGTGCGGCAGAACCAGGTCGTCTTCCAGGTCGGCGAGGTGGTGCTCTCCTCGCGCCTGATCGAGGGCCAGTTCCCGAACTACCGCCAGCTGCTGCCGGAGAGTTATGAACACGAGCTGGCGCTCGCCGGCAGCGAGGTGACCGGCGTCGTCCGGCGCATCAGCCTGCTGGCGCAGAGAAACGCGCCGCTGCGGCTGTCGTTCGCGCCCGGCGAGCTGACCGTCTCCGCGCAGACGCCCGACATCGGCGAGGCGCGCGAGTCGCTGCCGGTCGCCTTCCAGGGCGAGCCGTTCGAGATCGGCTTCAACCCGGAGTTCCTGCGCGAGGGGCTGGAGGGCGTCCCGTCCGGCGACATCCTCCTGAAGCTGATCAGCCCGCTGCGGCCCGGCCTGATCCAGTCGGCCGAGGACGGCGGCTTCCTCTATCTGATCATGCCGATCCGGCTGAACGTCTAGCCGGACGACGCCGTGCGGATCGCGCATCTGTCCGTGCGCAACTTCCGCAGCTACGCCGCCGCGGAGGTCGACCTCGGTCCCGGTCTGACCGTCGTCACCGGCCGCAACGGGGCGGGGAAGACGAACCTGCTCGACGCGCTCTACTTCGGCTGCACCGGGCGCTCCGCGCGGACGACGAACGAGCGCGAGCTGGTTCGCTTCGGCGAGCAGGTCGTGCGGGTCGCCATCACGGCGGAGGATCCCGACGGGTCGCACGACCTCAGCGTCGGGTTCGAGCCCGGCCAGCCGAAGCGCATGACCGCCGACGGCGTGCGCGTCGAGCGGATGGCCGACGTCGAGGCGCGGCCGCTCGTGAGCGTCTTCCTCCCCGACCGGCTCGAGCTGGTGAAGGGGACGCCGTCGCTGCGGCGCGCCCACGTCGACCAGGTCGTCGCCGGGCTGTGGCCGGCGCGCTCGGCCACCCGGCGCGCCTACGCCCAGGCGCTCGGCCAGCGCAACGCCCTCCTGGCGCGCGCCCGCGCCGGCGCCGCGTCGGCCGCCTCGCTGCCGGCCTGGGACGCCGAGCTGGCGCGGCACGGCGTCGCGCTGATGGCGGACCGCGCCGCCGCGATCGAGCTGGTCGCACCGCGCTTCGCCGACCGCGCCGCCGACCTCGGCCTCGACGGCGAGCCGACCGTCGCCTACCGTGCCCGCTCGCAGGCGACCGACGCCGCCGGGCTCGCGGCCGAGCTGGCCGAGCGCCACGAGCGCGACCTCGAGCGCGGCTTCACCGACCACGGTCCCCACCGCGACGACCTCCTCTTCAAGCGCGAGGGGCGCGACCTGCGCGCCTACGGCTCGCAGGGGCAGCAGCGCCTCGGCCTGCTGGCGCTGCTGCTCGCCGAGCGGGAGGCGATCGCCTCCACGCGCGACGCGATCCCGGTGATGCTGCTCGACGACGTGATGAGCGAGCTGGACCACGACCGCCGCTCGCGACTCGTCACGCTGCTGCGCGGCGCGGGCCAGAGCGTGATCACGACGACCGACCTGGAGCACGTCCCGGGCGCGACCGAGGCGGGCGTGACGCGCCTCTCGGTCGCCGACGGCGTCGTGCTGGGGGAGGCGCGGGCCGCGTGAGCCGCCGCGCGCCCCGACCGCTCGCGCTGGCGCTCGGCTCGCTCCAGCACACGCTCGCGCCCGCGACGCTCCTCGCCGAGGTGCAACGCGTCTGGCCGGCCGTCGCGGGGGAGGTGATCGCCCGCGAGGCGAGCCCGACGGCGGAGCGTGGGGGGGTCGTGACGGTGACCTGCGTGGCGTCCGTCTGGGCCAACGAGCTGGACCTGATGGCGCCGCTGTTGATCGCCAGAATCAATGCCGCCGTGCGGAGCGGCGAGGTGAGACGGCTTCGCTGCGTCACGACGACGCGGGGACGTGGTCCGGGGGCTCGTTGAGGGGGGCTTGACGACGGCTGAATTTGAGCCGTTTTGCAGGGCTTTATGTCCGTTCACAGGGCCGGGTTCGACCCCTCGCTGTGCTATTATTTGAGTCCACCCGCCTTCCACGCCCCGGCGCGCCTCATCTGGGCGCGGGTCCGGGGCGTTGCAACGTTCATCGGAGGATCGTTGGCCACCGACCACAACGCGGCTGACCCCACGCAGCCCAAGACGCCCACGTACGACGCCCAGGACATCACGGTCCTCGAGGGACTCGAGGCCGTGCGCAAGCGGCCGGGCATGTACATCGGCTCGACCGGCATCCGGGGGCTGCACCACCTCGTGTACGAGATCGTCGACAACTCGGTCGACGAGGCGCTCGCGGGGTACGCGACGGCGGTCGACGTGACGATCCACCCCGACAACTCGATCACCGTGGCCGACGACGGCCGCGGCGTGCCCGTCGGGATCATGGAGAGAGAGGGACGGCCGGCGGTCGAGGTCATCCACACGGTCCTGCACGCCGGCGGCAAGTTCGGCGACGGCGGCGGCTACAAGGTCTCCGGCGGCCTCCACGGCGTCGGCGCCTCGGTCGTCAACGCGCTGTCGGAGAACTTCCGCGTCGTCGTGCGCCGCGAGGGCTACACGTGGACGCAGGACTTCGCGCTCGGCAGACCGCAGGGCGACCTGCGCAGAGGCGAGCCGACCGACGCGACCGGCACGACGACGACGTTCCTGGCGGACGACTCGATCATGGAGTCGCTCGACTTCGACTTCACCACGCTCGAGGAGCGCCTGCGCGAGACCGCGTTCCTCACGCGCGGCCTGAAGATCTCGCTCGTCGACGAGCGCAGCGAAGGCAGACAGGTCGAGTTCCAGTACGAGGGCGGCATCGAGGACTTCGTCAAGTACCTCAACGAGAACAAGGAGCCGGTCCAGAAGAAGGTCATCTTCTTCGAGGGCGAGAGCTCCGAGGGCGCGGTCGAGGTCGCGATGCAGTGGAACGCCTCCTACCAGGAGTCGGTCTTCTCCTTCGCCAACAACATCAACACGCACGAGGGCGGCTCGCACCTCTCCGGCTTCCGCTCCGCGCTGACGCGGACGCTCAACCGCTACGCGCGGGAGAAGGGCCTGCTGAGAGAGAGAGACGACAACCTCAGCGGCGAGGACGTCCGCGAGGGACTCACGGCGGTCGTCTCCGCCAAGCTCCAGGACCCGCAGTTCGAGGGGCAGACGAAGACCAAGCTCGGCAACCCCGGAATGCAGGGCTTCGTCGAGTCCGTCGTCACCCAGGGCCTCGCCCAGTTCCTGGAGGAGAACCCGCAGGGTGCG
>JAATFK010000366.1 GCA_015655225.1 Solirubrobacterales bacterium
CCGGCGGTGCCTTCCTGTTGCACCTACTCGAAGGGCCGGACACCGAGGCGGGTCTCATCGCCAGGACGGCCGGCCTCCCCGGCGTAGACCAGTCGACTGCCAACCGACGCCTATCCCTGCTCGCCCGCGTGGGCCTGGTGGAGCGTGAGGCGGGCAGGAGGAACGCCCCGGGCCGCAAGTGGCAGCTCTCCGAAGCCAGCGCCACCCGCCCCCTCCTGACCGCAGCGCTGGATCTCTCCGAGGCCGTAGCCGAGACGGAGCGCAGGGCTCGGGCGCAGGCGAAGAAGACAGCTACCGGTAAAGGGCGCCTCCGTAGCGTCAAGTGACCTCCCTCTAGCTGCGGCCCCACCGGGGCGCCTCCCATGTTCTTACGCTTAGGAGTCCACTCCACGCCGCTGCTCCGTCGAAGACGGTGCGCGCCATCGCGTTGTCTTTCCGTGGCTGCTGGTGCGCGTGCGCCGGTTCCCCTGGGACAACTTAGCCATCGTGGACGGACGGCTTCCGGGCGTCCGTAGGCCGCTGAAAAGGCCACGAAAAGGCCATGAACCCTATTACTGGCACGTAAACGATCTTTGCAAACGCCTCTAGCCGCCTCCAGAAATACACGATTTGCAGGCACTTCCCAAGATGGCCAGACCCGGACTCGAACCGGGGACACCACGATTTTCAGTCGTGTGCTCTACCAACTGAGCTATCTGGCCGCGAACGCGGCATGGTACCGATTTGCCCTGTGGCGGCGGGGCGTGGCGGGCTCCGGAGGCTCGCGCCGCCGCCCTGGATAATTGTCCAGATGGCTAGAGACTGAGCGTATACGCGCCACTACTCTCCGCCCTCTCGCCCCTCGCTCACTCCGAAAGAGGCTCCGTGCCGACGTCATCTCGTTCCGCCGCGGTCGTTCGTCGCGCTGCTGTGTTGCTGGCCGTGCTCGCTGTCAGCGCCGGGGCGCTGGCTCCCGCTGCCAGTGCCGCGCCACCGAACCCCGGCCTTGATCTGGAGAGCACGTCGGCGTCGCAGTTGGAGTCGATGATGTCGTCGGGTGGGTTGTCGAGCTATTACTTGACGCGCGACTACATCGATCGGATCGCCGCGGTCAACCAGCGCGGTCCGTCGATCAACGCGGTCCGCTCGCTCAATCCGCAGGCGATCGACGAGGCGAGAGCGTCTGACGCGCGCCGCGCGGCGGGCAGAGCGGGTCCGCTCGAGGGCCTGCCCGTGTTGTTGAAGGACAACATCGACGTCGCGGGGATGCCGACGACCGCGAATTCGATCGCGCTCGAGCATTCCGTGCCGGACAGAGACGCGTTTCTCGTCAGACGGCTGAAGGCGGCAGGCGCGGTGATCCTCGGCAAGACGACGTTGACGGAGTTCGCCGCGTTCCTGTCGGACAACCAGCAGTCCGGGAACGGCTCGCTCGGCGGTCAGACGCTCAACCCGAACGATCGCTCGTACGATCCCTGTGGCTCGTCCAGCGGATCGGCCGCGGCCGCCTCGGCAGGCCTGGCGGCGCTGACGTTCGGAACGGACACGGAGGGGTCGATCATCTGTCCCTCGAGCAACGAGGGGGTCGTCGGCCTGCGTCCGACGACCGGTCTGATCAGTCGCACGGGCATCGTGCCGATCTCGTTCACGCAGGACACCGCGGGTCCGATCACGCAGACGGTGACCGATCTCGCGATGGCGCTCGACACGGTGGTCGGGGTCGATCCCGCGGACTCGATGACCGCGGGCACCGCGGCGGTCGAGGGAACGAGATACACCGACCATCTGAGAGCCGACGCGTTGCGGGGCAAGCGGATCGGCGTCTGGAGCGACGAGCTGACGAGCAGTCCCAACTACGCCACGATGTCCGCCGCGCTGACCGCGGCGGGAGCGACCGTTGTCCCGCTCGCCGCCTCCGCTCGGTCCTACACGCGCGGGGACGACATTCAGAAGCGCGAGTTCCGCCGGGATCTGACGAACTACCTGACGGCCCTGCCGGCGACCGCGCCGATGAAGTCCTTCGATCAGGTCTTCGACTTCCTCAAGAGCCATTCGCAGGAGGGACTGAAGTACGGCGACACACGGATGGCGGACTCCGCGACCCACCACCTCGAGAATCCCTCCGAAGAGGCGACCTACGAGACGAATCGCGACGACGAGGTGAATCGGGCGCGGACGTTCGTCAACGGCCTGCTCGACCAGGGGACCGGCACCGCCGACGATCTCGACGCGGTCCTGAACCTCTCCAGCGACCTCATCACCCCCGCCGCCTATGGCGGCTTCCCCGAGCTGAGCGTGCCCGCTGGCACGACCGCGGCGAACCGTCGTCCGGTCAACATCAACCTGCTCGGCCGACGCTACTCGGAGGCCGACCTGGTCGGCTACGCCTATGCGCTCGAGCAGCAGACGAGACTGCGCAAGCCACCGTCGGAGATCGATCCGGCCGACTGGCGCTGCGTCGCCGGCCCGCGCTACGACCCGCAGGGCTGCGCGCTCTTCGACACGTCGACCCCGCTCGCCGACGCACTGGCCGAGCCGTCGCTGGACCTCGAGAGTCTCAGCATCGACGAGATCGAACGCCGCCTGCAGGCTGGCACGCTGACCAGCTCCCAGCTCGTCGCCGCGTACCTGCACCGGATCGAGATCGTCAATCACCAAGGTCCGAGCCTCGACGCGGTCGAGTCGATCAGCCCGACGGCCACGGCCGATGCCGCCGCCGCCGACGACGCACGCGCCAGAGGCCAGGCGACCGGTCCGCTCGCAGGCGTTCCCGTGCTCGTCAGCGACGTGATCGACGTCAGAGGGCTCCCCAGCACCGGCGGCTCGCTCGCGTTGCAGAACCTCGTTCCCGACCAGGACGCCGAGGTCGTCAGACGACTGCGGGCCGCGGGCGCGATCATCCTCGGCAAGACCAACGTCACCGAGCTTGGCGGGATGGTCTCGACCGGGATGCCGACGGGGTATGGAGCGCTCACGGGTCAGGTGCTCAACCCCTACGACGTGCGCTCGACCTCGACCGGCTCCAGCGCCGGCGCGGTCAGCGCCGCGGCCGCCGGTCTCGCCGCGATCGCGATTGGGACCGAGACCGACGCCAGATCGACGGGCACGCTGCTGACCGCGGCGGCGGCGACCGGCGTCGTCGCGATGCGTCCGACGCTCGGTCTGATCGGACGGACCGGCATCATGCCGATCGCGCACAGCCAGGACACCGCCGGCCCGACCGGCCGGACCGTCGCCGACGTCGCGACCGCGCTGAGCGCGATGGCCGGCAACGACCCCGACGACGACGCGACCGCCTCGACGCCGCAGACCTCGCCCGACTACCGGGCGGCGCTCGACGCAGGCTCGCTGAGCGGGAAGACGATCGGCTATGTCGCCAGCAACTCGGACGTCAACTACACGAACGCGATCGCGCAGATGACGGCGCTCGGCGCGACGATGGTGCCGGTCACCGCCCCGGCGGCCACGACGCAGACGCAGATCGTCGATCGCTCCTTCAAGCGCGACTTCGACGCCTACCTGAGCGGCTTCGGAGCACGCGCACCGATCCACTCGCTCGCGGACCTGATCACGTTCGACAGAGCGCATCCCGACGACGAGTTGAAGTTCGGTGAGCAGCGGCTCGAGAGCGCCGAGGCCGTCGACCTGAGCGATCCGACGACGGACGCTCAATTCGAGAGCGACCTCACCGCCGGCCAGGCAGCGGCTCGCACCGCGATCGACACCACGCTCGCGAACAGCGGCACGCCGCTTGACGCGATCATGTCGCCCGTCGCGAGCACGGCGACGATCGGCGCACGCGCCGGCTACCCGCAGATCACGGTGCCCGACGGCTACGCCACCACCACCCGTCGCCCGGCGAGCCTGTCGCTGACCGGGACGGCCGGCGACGACGCGCAGCTGCTCAGCTTCGCCTACGCCTACGAGCGCGCGGCCCAGATCCGTCAGACCCCGTCGGAGAACAACCCGCAGACGTGGCACTGCATCGCGCCGCTCGTCTACGGGCCACACTCGTGCGCGCCCGGCGAGGAGTACACCGAGCCGACCGGGGACAACCCGGGCGGAGGTGACAACCCCGGCGGTGGTGACAACCCCGGGACCACGGTCCAGGTGCCCGGTCCGACGGTCACGGTCCCGGGTCCGACGATCAAGGTCACCGTCCCCGGACCGAAGGCCAAGAGCAGCACGCTGACGCTCAAGGTGATCGGGAAGTTCGGGCCGGCTGGAAAGGTCAAGGTTCGCCTCACGTGCCGAGGCGACGTCGCGTGCGGCGCGCAGATCGCCACGCGACTGAACGGGCGCACCCTCACGAGCAAGACCCTGACGATTCGCACTGGAACGTCGAAGACGCTCACGCTCACGATCCCGAAGGCGCGCCTCACGAGCGCGCGCCGCAAGGGAGCGATCCAGCTGCGTCTCACCCCGGTCGGCGCCACCACCGGGAAGACCCGCATCGCAACCATCAAGGTGACCAAGCCCAAGCCGGCCGCAAAGGCCAGAAAGACCAAGAAGACGCGCCGCTAGAGCAGGTTGGCGCGGCTCGCTTCAGAGCGGTCACCGGGCATCACGGCTGCTGTGGCGTGCAGACGTTGTTCGTCGCCGTCGTGCTCGGCGCCGTGGCCACCTGGCGGGTGTGGGCGACGGGCTGGCCCGGTGAGGTCGCGCTCGGATAGGCCTCGAGGTCGAATTGGAGCGGATTGAAGAGCGGCTGCGAGAGCCCGGCGGCGGTCTGTGGGCCGAACAGGTCGTTGAGAACCGTCGGCGACGGCAGCACCGCCTTCGTGTCGGGTTGGATCCCGTCGCCGTACCAGTTGGTCGACGCCGCGTAGACCCAGTACTCGGTCGAGCCGTTGGGGGCAACGGTCGCCGTGTAGTTGCCGAAGTTCGGCAGCTGCGAGAACGGCGTCGAGCTGACGACGACGTAGCTGATCGAGAGGCCCTGCTTCTGCTTGATGGTCTCGCACGTCCAGCTCGCGGCGCTCGCCGACGAGTCGTTGCTGCCTCTCTGCAGGCGGTAGAGCTGGTAGCGCATCGGGAACAGCGTCTCGAACGCCTGGCGGCGGCCCGCGTCGAGGAGCACTCTGGCGCCCTGGTCGGCTTGCGTGGGCGTCCACGACCAGTCGGCGACCGCGTTCGTCGTGTTCTGGGCGTTCTGGCCGGCCAGCTCGAGGTAGGTCCAGTTGCTGACGAGGATCGCCCCGATGTTGCCGAAGCCGTTGATCTCAGCGGTGTAGCGCTGGCCGAGGGCGGCTGCCAGGTCGTCGCCGTTCGCGCTGACCGTGGCCACCGCGTTGCTGCCGTCGCCGCCCTGGTCCAGATCTCCCGCGATCGTGAGGCCGTCGCCGATCAGCCCGAACGGCACCCCGACCACCTCGCCGCCGGGGACGAGCGTGGCGATGTCGCTCGCGAGCGTGAACACGTCGCCCGCGAGTGCCTTGCCGTTGTAGTGCGCCGTCTGCGGGGAGGAGCCGGTGCCGACGTCGGCGTTGATCTCGTCGACGACCGAGTTGACCCCCGCGACGTTGCCCGCGGTGTCCAGCAGCGGTGACTGCATGTTGCCGATCAGCTTCCAGACGGCGTCGACGTCGGTCCACTCCACGGACAGCTGCGTCGCGACCGTGTCGAAGTCGCTCTGGGTGAAGCCGCTGGTGCAGTCGCTGTACTTGGGGGACAGCGTCTGGAGGTAGCCGGAGGCGGTCACCTTGGTCGCCCATGCGCTCCAGTCGAGGTTCTCGTTGGCGTAGTTGGACTCGATCGGCAGGTTCAGCGGGCCGGTCGGGTCGACGTGGTCGGCGATGCACTGCAGGGCGTTCTGATCGGCTGGGCTCGCGCGGTCGGGCCACGCGACCGGCGGCAGCGACATCAGCCCGGTCAGGCTGCCCGCCAGCGGCCGCGAGGGATCCTTGAGGCCCGTCGGATACGGGTCCTGGAGCGCGAACTGGCTCGTGCCGTTGCGCGCCAGCAGTCCAGTCAGCTCGCCGCCGCCGGAGGCCTCGTGGGTCGCGACCTGCGTCGAGGCGCTGGGATACCCCGGGGAGCCGACCGGGCCCACCTGGGCGTAGACGCTGCTCGTCTTGCCGTCCAGCGCGTCGAGCCAGTACGAGCTGCTGCCGAGCGCCTGGAGCTCCTGGCTGACGAGGGTCCACCACGTCTGCGCGCCGCCGCCGCTGCCCACGCGGCCGACCGCCCCGATCGAGCGGACGATGACGAGCGCCGTGGGATCTCTGGTGCTCACGTTCGTCAGCAGCACGGACATCCCCTGCAGGCCCGAGGCGGTGTTCGCGTAGGTCGCCTGCTGGATCAGGCCGAGCGTGCCCGCGTCGAGCACGAGCACGTAGAAGCCCGGGCCGCTCAGCTTGCTCGACGTGTACGTTCTCTTCGCGACCTCGCTGCCCGGCTCGTTGCTGCCGATCGTCACGACCGCGGGATTCGCGGTCGGGTCGCCGGTGTCCAGCGGCACCCGCTCGGAGTCGACGAAGGTGTAGCCCGACCCGGTGAGGTTTTCGCGCAGGTACCCCTGGAGCGCGCCGTTGGGCGTGCCGGCGGGCAGGCCGCCGAGGCCGGGGTTGACCGCTCCCTGTCCGGCGGGAACCCCGGGGGTCCCCACCGCCGAGAACGCGCTGCACTGGTTCGCGCTCGCGCTGCACGGCGCGCCCGTGCTCGCGACCGCGACCGGAATCGGCGAGACGCCGATCGCCTGCAGCGCCTGGTTGATCGTCGCCGCGGAGCCGGCGTTGCTGCCGTTGTCGTGCGTCGTCTTGCTGAGCACGACGAGGTCGCCGCTCGGCAACGCCTTGACGGCGGTCAGCAGGCTGCTCGCGCCGGTGGGGTCGTCGCCGAAGGACTGGTTGCTCACCAGCGCGAGCGTGTCGCGCTCGAGCACCAGCAGCTGCACGGATCTCGTCGCGTCGGGGGCGCCGTAGAACGTCGAGCCGATCTGGATGCCCGGGCTTCCACCCTGCTGCGCGGCGGTGTCGATCGCGACGCCGGCGGGCGGCCCCGCGACCGCCGCCGACAGCGTCGTCGTCGCCGAGGACGCCCCGAGGCTGCTGGCGCGCGCTCGCGCACCGCCCGCCGGGGTGACGGTCACCCGCAGCACGTAGTGCCCCGGCCGATCGGGCCGCAGCGACGGATGGACGCTCGTGGCGTTGCGCAGACGCGCTCTCGAGCCGCGCGGCCGTCCGACGATCGTCCAGCGATAGCGCAGCCGGACGCCTCTCTCCATGGCGACCGAGCTGCTGGCGTCGAGCGTCGTCGCCGTGCCCGTCTTCGTCCGCTTGGGCCGCCCGGCGCCCGCCACCGGCCGCTGTCTCGGCATCGCCAGCGTCAGCGCGCGCTCGCTGAATCCGCCGGCGGCGCGGTCCAGCGCCCGCAGCCGGATCGCGTTGCTGCCGGGACGGAGGCCGCTGTCGGCGGTCAGCGTCGCCGAGCGCCGGCGCCCACCGCCGATCGTCTGCAGCGGACCGCCGTTGACGCGCACGCTGAGCCGCAGCCCCGGCCGCGCCACCGCGACCGTCAGTCTGGCCCCGCTGCCCCGGCCGGGATCCGCGTTCGCCGAGCGCACCAGGCCGCCGACCGGTCGCGCGAGGACGAACGGCGCGGTCGCGAACCACCGCCGGCCGTGGCCGTTGCTCGTGATCACGTGCAGCATGTTGCGCCCGAAGAGAACCCCTCTCGCCGAGCGGGGGAGGACGCCGACGCGCTCGGCGCCTCGGTCCGCGCGCACGAAGAACCGGGTCACGTCGTGCCCGCCGACCACGGCTCTGAAGGTCCGCACGCCCGGCCGCGTCGCGACCACCACGCGCACCGAGGTACCGTCTACGACGGCGTTCGGCGATGGCGTGACGATCCGGGAGGCCCACGGGTCGCGCCCAGCCCGTCCGTGCGCCGAAGCGGCAAGTGCCGACGCGCCGAAGAGGCCGACGACACACATCCCGACAAGCGCGATCAGCAGCCGCTTCACGACGAACCCTTTCTTCGCTGTACCCGCGCGCCGCCGATGGGGAGTTGACGCGTCGGCGCGGCAGGAAATCACTAAACAACCGTAAAGTCAAGGAGATGCCCTCACTGCCGAACGAACGCCCGCGCAACCCGCGAGGACAGGGCGAACGGCTCCGGGAGGAACTGATCGCCGCCGCCCGCCGCGTCCTCGAACGAGCCGGTGTGGAAGAGGCGGTGACGTTGCGGGCGACGGCGCGGGAGGCGGGCGTCACCGCACCCGCGATCTACGCCCACTTCGAAGGTCGCGAGCAGATCGTCGAGGCCGTCATCGCCACCGCGTTCGACGAGTTCGCGACCGCCGTCGCCGGCGATGCCCGCGCGATCGAGGACCCCCTGGCACGCCTCCGCGCCGGCTGCCGCGCGTACCTGCGGTACGGGCGCGACCATCCGGAGAGCTACAGAATCCTGTTCAGCCGTCCGCGCCCGAGCGCACTGCCCTCCGTCGCGGCCGCGGCCGCCGACGTCTTCACCACGCTGGTGGAGGCGATCGCGGGCTGCGTGCGGACGGGCCGTTCGGCCAGCGACGATCCCCGGGGCGACGCGACCGCACTGTGGGTCGCGCTCCACGGGCTCACGAGCCTGCCTCCGTCGCACCCGCGGTTCCCCTGGCCGGATGAGCAGCAGACCCTCGACAGCCTGGTCGATCGCCTCGCGCGCATCCTGCCGCCGCAATCCGACCGGTCAAGGAGAAGCTCGAAGAGCGGCGGCGTCTGATCGGGGAGACGGGCGCGAGCCCGTTGCGCAAAGCTACGTGCCCGCCGCATGCGCCGTGTTCGCCACCAGCCTCGCTCAGGCGTCCTCACGCGCCCCCGCTGGCCCCGTCCCTCCACGGGCCTCGCCGGCGCGACCCCGCGCGACGGTGCGCTCGCCTGCCTCGCCGCCGGCGGCTCCGTCCTGCTCGTCGCCGCCGTCGCCTCGCTCTTCCACGGCGCCGGCGCCGGGCCGGCCGAGACGGTCCCGGCGATCGCCGCCTCGGCGATCCTGCTCTTCGTCCTGCCGGGCAGTCCGATGTCGCAGCCGTGGCCGGTCCTCGGCGGCTACGCCCTCGCGGCCGTGATCGGCCTCCTCGTCGGGCGCGAGGTCGGCCACGGCGCGGGCGCCGACGGGCTGGCGGTCGCCGCCGCCGTCGCGGCGATGTGGCTGACGGGCACGCTCCACCCGCCCGCGGTCGGGATCGCGCTCAGCGGCGCGATCGGCGGTCCCTTCGACGACCACGACCGCTGGCTGTTCGCCCTGACGCCCGTGATGCTCAACGTCGTCACGCTGCTCGTGCTCGCCTGGGCGTTCCACCGCCTCAGCCGGCGCCCCTACCCGCACCGGGCGCCGCCGACGGCGCTCGAGCCCTCGGCGCGTGACCGGGCGGAGCTGCACGCGCTGCTCCGCGAGCTGCACGAGGTGCTCGACGTCAGCGAGGACGACCTCGGCCTCCTCCTGCGTGCGCTGGAGGAGCGCGAGCGCGAGCGCGACGTCACCCGCGGCCCCAGCGGGGTCACCCGGTGAGGATCAGCTCGGGTCCGGCGCGGCGGAGCTGGTCGACCGGCTCCCCCTCGAAGGCGTCGGTGACGATCCCGGTGACGGCGCCGAGGTCGAGGACCTTGTAGGGAGACACGGCTCCCAGCTTCTCGACGCTGGCGAGGACGTAGGTGTCGGCCGCGCGTGAGGCGAGCACGCGCTTCATCGCGGCCTCTTCCGCATCGCCGGTCGTCAAGCCGTGGTCCGCGTGCACCCCGGTGACGCCGAGCAGGAAGAGATCGGCCGTGATCGTCTGCGCGGCCTCGACGGTCGCCGCCCCGCACGCGACGGCGGAGTGCTTGTAGACGCGCCCGCCGAGCAGCAGGATCTCGACCAGCGGATGGTCCACGAGCGCGGCCGCGATCGTCGGGCTGTGCGTGATCACCGTCACCGCCAGGTCGCGCGGCAGCGTGCGCGCGACGGCGAGCGTGGTCGTGCCGCCGTCGAGGATCACCCGGTCACCGGCGCGGATCAGGCGGGTCGCCCGTGCCGCGACGCGCCGCTTGCTGTCGGGCTCGACGGCTCTGCGCGCGCTGTAGTCGGCGAGCGCACGGGAGACCGGGACCGCGCCGCCGTACACGCGCTGGCAGAGGCCCGCCGCGGCGAGATCGCGCAGGTCGCGCCGCACGCTGTCCTCCGACAGGCCCAGCTCCACCGCGAGATCCCGGGCCACGAGCTTGCCGTCGGCCTGGAGGCGCTGGAGGAGGAGTTCGCGGCGTTCGGCGACGAACATGCACGTTGTAGCGTACTCTCTTCACGTTCATGCACGTTTCGATCACCATCCTGCCGACTGTCGTCGAGCTCGACCATGACCTCTGAACCCGGCCGCCCCGGCGTCGACCGCCCCGACGGCCGCGGCCGGACCGCCCTCGACCGCGTCGGCCGCGACCTCGCTCGCAACCCCGGCGTCGTGATCCGCGACGTCGAGGTGACCTCCGACGGCTGGCACGTCCTCCGGCGCACGACCTTCGACTACCGCCGCGCGGACGGCACCTGGGAGACGCAGCAGCGCGAGACCTACGACCGCGGCAACGGCGCCACGATCCTGCTCTACGACCGCTCCCGCCGCACCGTCCTGCTGACCCGGCAGTTCCGCTTCCCCGCCTACGTCAACGACCATCCCGACGGCATGCTGGTCGAGGCCGCCGCCGGGCTCCTCGACGACGACGACCCGGAGACGGCGATCCGCCGCGAGACGAGCGAGGAGCTCGGCGTGACGATCCGCCAGCTGGAGCACGTCTACGACGTCTACATGAGCCCCGGCTCGGTCACCGAGCGCGTGCACTTCTACGCCGCCGCGTACACCCCGGCCGACCGCACCGGAGCGGGAGGCGGGCTCGCCGCCGACGGCGAGGAGATCGAGATCCTCGAGCTGTCCTTCGACGACGCCCTCGAGATGACCCGCGACGGTCGCATCGCCGACGGCAAGACGATCATGCTCCTCTCCTGGGCGGCGCTGCACGGCCCGTTCGCCCAGCCGGGGCCGGCCAGAGGTGTACCGACAGGGCACCACTGACGGGTCGGAGCGGGTCTAGGCTGAGTCGCATGGATCCGAGCGACGACGTCAGCGAGTTCCTCTCCTCGCGCCGAGCGCGGATCACCCCCGAGCAGGCCGGCCTGCCGTCCTACGGCGTCCGGCGCGTCCCCGGGCTGCGCCGTGAGGAGGTCGCGTCCCTCGCGGGCGTCAGCGTCGAGTACTACAAGCGCCTGGAGCGCGGCAACCTCGCCGGCGTCTCCGAGCTGGTGCTCGACGGGCTCTCCGCCGCGCTGCGGCTCGACCCCGCCGAGCGGGCACACCTGCGAGACCTCGCGCGTGCCGCCAGCCCGGCAGCG
>JAATFK010000371.1 GCA_015655225.1 Solirubrobacterales bacterium
CGAAGGTCGCCGCCGTGCGCGAGCGCCTCCCCCACCTGGAGCTGGTCCTCGTGATCGACGCGCGGGACGCGCCCGACGGCGTGCTCGCGGTCGACGAGGTCCGCGCGCGCGGCCGCGGCGGCGACCGCGCCCGGATCGAGCGGCTCGCCGAGGCGGTCAGGCCGGAGGACCCGTTCACCTTCATCTACACCTCGGGCACGACCGGACCGCCGAAGGGCTGCGTGCTCACCCACGGCAACTACCGCGCGATGCTCGACATGGTCGAGGAGACGGAGGGCACGGTGGCCGACGAGGTCACCTATCTCTACCTGCCGCTCGCGCACTCCTACGCGCTGCTCGTCCAGCTGCTGTCGTTCGACGTGGGCGCCTCGATCGCGTACTGGAGCAACGACCCGCTGCAGATCATCGGCGAGCTGATCGAGGTCAGACCGACGAGCCTGCCGTCGGTCCCGCGCATCTTCGAGAAGATCTACACGCTCGTCACGAGCAACGCGCCGGCCGAGCAGATCCGCCAGGCGACCGAGGTCGGGATCCGCGTGCGCGACCTCCAGCTGGCCGGCAGACCGGTGCCCGCCGAGCTGCAGGCGGCGTTCGACAGAGCTGACGCGGAGCTGTTCGTCAACGTCCGCAATGCGTTCGGCGGCCGCGTCCGCCAGGCCGTCTCCGGCGCCGCGCCGATCGCGAAGGAGATCCTCGAGTTCTTCTACGCGTGCGGCGTGCCGGTGTTCGAGGGCTACGGCATGACCGAGACCTCGACCGCCGCGACCTTCCAGTCGCTCGAGCACCACAAGTTCGGGACCGTCGGCCGGCCGTTCCCCGGCGTCGAGGTGCGGATCGCCGACGACGGCGAGATCCTGATCCGCGGCCGCAACGTCTTCGCCGGCTACCACAAGCGGGAGGACGCGAGCTTCGGCGCGATCGTCGACGGCTGGCTGCAGACCGGCGACCTCGGCTCGCTCGACGAGGACGGCTTCCTCTCGATCACCGGCCGCAAGAAGGACATCATCATCACCGCTGGGGGCAGAAACCTGACGCCCGCGAACATCGAGAACGACCTCAAGCGCTGCCGCTGGGTCTCGCAGGCGGTGATGTACGGCGACCGTCGCCCGTACCCGGTCGTGCTCGTCACGCTCGACGCCGAGGAGATCGTGCCGTGGGCCGAGCGCGAGGGGCTCCCGGCCGAGCTTCCGGTGCTCGCCCAGGAGGCGCGCGTGCGGGAGCTGATCTAGACGCAGCTGGACGAGATCAACACGCACTACGCCCAGGTCGAGCAGGTCAAGCGCTTCGCGATCCTCGACCACGACCTCTCGCAGGAGACGGGCGAGCTGACGCCGACGCTGAAGGTCAAGCGCAACGTGGTCAACGACAAGTACGCGGAGATCTTCGACCGCCTCTACGCAGAATGACGCCACGGGCGTAGCCTGAAGGAGCGATGCGCACCGATCCGACCGACACCGGCGGCCTCTTCGTCAGCCGCCGGCCGGGCACCCGCCCGGTCCAGTACCGCGAGCCGCCGCCCCAGCCACAGGGGCGCCGCCGCGCGATCGACAACGCGGTCGCGGTCGCGATCCTCAGCGTGATGGTCGTGATCAACCTCGCCTTCTGGGGCCCGCTGCCGCTCGCCGGGCTCTGGCTCGGCGGCCACTCGCAGTGGTGGTCGGGCAGCCTCAGCGTCGGGCTCGCGGTCGCGTTCGGGGTGATCGTCGGCGGCCTGCTCGGCGGGCTGATGCTGCTGAAGCGGCTCGACGCCGCCTGGATCCTCGTGCGCCGCGCCGGCGGCCACGACCAGCGCGACGGGGTGATCGGGCGCATCTTCATGTACTGCTGCATGGTCGGCGTCCCGATCTTCACGATCTGGCTGCTGGGCTTCAGCGGGGCCCAGCTGTCGGGCGGCGGCGTCTCCCTCTGACGGTGGCTCGGCGGATGCGCCTGCGCGGCTACTACCAGCAGTTCGCCGGCATGACCGACCTCGAGATCAGCGCCGACCTGCGGGCGCGCGCCGACGAGGAGCGCCGCCGCGCGCTCACCCGCATCGAGGCGCTCGACCTCTCCCGCACGACCTGGCACGAGCTGCCACACCCCGACGTGGTCGCCGCCGTCACGTTCGCCGTGCGCGGCACGCTCAACGTCGCGCCCGACCCCTCCGCGCTGGAGCTGCGGCAGGAGCTGGGCGACCGCAACGGCCTCCCGCCCGAGCGCGTCACGGTCGGCAACGGCGCGTCGGAGCTGCTGAGCGCGGCGACGGCGGCGCTGCTGGAGCCGGGCGACGAGCTGCTGACGCCGTGGCCCTCCTACGGCCTCTACCCGGTGATGGCGCAGCGCGCAGGCGGCCGCGCGGTGCCGCTGCCCGACGGCCACGACGCGCGGACGCTGCTCGCGGCGATCACCCCGAGAACGCGCGCGATCGTGCTCTGCAACCCGAACGACCCGACCGGAGCGCACCTCTCCACAGCCGCCCTGCGGGAGCTGCTCGACGCGCTGCCCGAGCGCGTCTCGCTGCTGCTCGACGAGGCGCTCGGGGACTTCGTCGCGAGCGAGCCGCCGGGCACGAGCACGGCGCTGCTCGAGCACCACCCGCGCCTGCTGATCTTCCGCACCTTCTCGAAGGTCTACGGGCTCGCCGGGCTGCGCTGCGGCTACGCGCTCGGGGGGCCGGGCGCGGAGGAGCTGCTCGCCCGCATCGCGCCGCAGCTGGGCATCGGCACGCCGGCGCAGGCCGGCGCCCTGGAGGCGCTGCGGGCGTGCGGGCCGCAGGTCGCGCAGCGCCGCGCGGCCGTGATCGCCGAGCGCGCGCGTCTGCTCGAGGCGCTGCACGACGTCCCGGTCGACGCCGCGCCGAGCGAGGCGAACGTCCTCTGGCTGAGCAGCGCCGGCCTGTCCGCCGACGAGCTGGCGGCGCGCCTGCGTCACCACGGCGTGATCGTCTGGAACGGCGCCGAGGCCGGCGACGAGCACCACGTGCGCGCGACGATCCAGAGCCCGGCCGCGAGCGACCGCCTGCTGGCGGCGCTGCGC
>JAATFK010000168.1 GCA_015655225.1 Solirubrobacterales bacterium
GCGGCGATGGAGTTCGCGATCGACTACTCGAAGGAGCGCGTCCAGTTCGGCGTGCCGATCGCGATGCACCAGGCGATCCAGTTCATGATCGCCGACATGGCGACCGACGTGGAGGCGAGCCGCCTGCTGACCTGGAGAGCGGCCTCGCTGCTCGACAACGGCGAGCGCAACACGCTCGTCTCCTCGCACGCCAAGCGCTTCGCCGCCGACGCCGCGATGAAGGTCACGACCGACGCCGTCCAGGTCTACGGCGGCTACGGCTTCATCAAGGAGTACCCGGTCGAGAGACTGATGCGCGACGCGAAGATCATGCAGCTCTACGAGGGCACGGCGCAGATCCAGCGCCTCGTGATCGCCCGCGAGACGCTGCTGCCGCGGCGCGTGGAGCAGCCCGCCGCCGTCTGAGACTCATGTGGTGACGCACGGACGGCCCCGGGCGCGGATCTCGCCCCGGGGCCGTCGTCGTTCTCAGACGCTCAGCGTCTCAGCGAATCGAGACGAGCCGGCTGGGAGCGGAGAACGGCGTCAGGATGCCGTTGCCGCTGAACGCCGTGTGGACGCGCAGCTTCGTCACGCCGGCCGGCACGTTCACCTTCGTGCGCAGGCGGAAGCTGCAGTGGCCGGGGGAGAGCTTCTGGCTCGCCCGCGTCACCGTCTTCGTGCCGGACGTGTAGCTGACGGTGATCGTGCCGCTGGCGCAGCCCTCCGCGACCGAGACGCCGGAGCCCAGCTCGATCGCGCCCCGCGTGACGAAGTACGGGTGCGAGCGGCGCGCCGTGTCCGGTCCCGTCACGACGTCGAGCTTCCCGGGCGGGAACGGCCCGGTCGTGGCGACCGCGTCGGGCCCCACCGTCGTGCCGCCGCGGTTCGTCGCGACGACGCGGAAGTGGTAGGTCGTGTGCGGCGCGAGGCTCCCGATCGTGAAGCTGACCGGGCTCGGGCTGACGCCCGCCGTCAACGTCTTGCCGAACGTCTCGACGCCGTAGGCGGTCGAGGTGCCGTACTGGAAGCGGTACGTCGTGGTCGCCGCGTTCGGGTTCAGCACGGCCGTGAACGTGACCGCGTTGGCGGTCGGCGAGAACGGCGCGGTCGCGAGGATCGCCGGCGGCGCGGCGGGCGGCAGATCCGTTCTGAACGTGCGGTCCGAGCCGGCCGTCGTCCCGTCGGCGTTGGTCGCCAGCAGGCGGTAGTGGTAGGTCGTGCCGGGCGTCAGCCCCGTCGCTCTCGTGTCGACGGCGATCGTGCTGGTGCCGCTGCCGGCCGAGTGGTCCGCGGTCTGCGCGCCGTAGGCCGCGGTCGTCCCGTACTGGAACGCGTAGGTCGTCGCGGAGCCGTGGGGGTTGACCTGCGCGCGCAGGACGGCCGTCGTCTGGCCGATCGACGTCGCGCTGCTGGTCGAGACGCTCGGGCTGGCCGCGCTGGCGGCGGATGCCGTGACCGCGCTGAGCGCGAGGGCGCCGACGATCGCGGTCTTGAGGTGTCGCATGCAGCCTCCTGGTTCGTCGTTCCTGTCCGCGACTGGAAACACCCTGCCGCGGTTCGAGTTGCGAGGATTCCTGCTCCATGACCGCGATCGGGAAACCCTGATGGGGAGCGCGCGGGTCGTCGCGGAGCTGCCCGGCACGGCGCTGGCGGCCGAGCTGCGCTGGCGCGACCCGGCCGACTGGGAGGCGTTCGTCGACGGCTTCGGGGAGCTGGAGGCGGTCGATCCGAGCTGGCCCGAGCCGGGCGCCGAGCTGACCTGGTCCTCGCCACCGGGCGGCCGCGGCCGCGTGCACGAGCTGGTCCGCGCGCACGAGCCGGGACGGCTGCTGGTGACCGAGGTGAACGACGACGAGCTGACCGGGACCCAGCGGGTCGCCTTCGAGGACCTCGGCCACGGCCCCGACGGGCCGCTCGCGCGCGTCGCGCTGTCGCTCGACTACCGGCTCGTCCGCTCCGGGCCGGTGATGCGCGTCGTCGACCCGCTGTTCGTGCGCCGCGCGCTGCGCGACTCGCTGCGCCGGACGCTCGACGCACTTGCCGCCGAGCTGCGGCGCGCGTCATAGAATCGGCCCGACCGAAATCGACCGGAAGGCACTGATGTTCGTGTTCAAGGCCGCCGTCGTCGGCGCCGGCACGATGGGCGGGGAGATCGCGTACGCGCTCGCCTCGGCAGAGATCCCCGTCGTGCTGAAGGACGTCGAGGAGCGGTTCGTCGACCAGGGGCTGGAGAAGGCCCGGTCGCTGTGGCAGGGGAGAGTCGACGCCGGCAAGGCGCCGGCCGACGAGGTGGAGCGGCGCCTCGCGCTGATCGAGGGGACGACCGACTACGGCGCGTTCGGCGACGTCGACTTCGTGATCGAGGCGGTCCCCGAGCGGATGGAGATCAAGCAGGCGGTGTTCGCCGAGCTGGACCTCGTCACGCCAGGTCATGCGATCCTCGCGTCGAACACGTCGGCGCTCTCGATCAGCGAGATGGCGGACGCGACCAGCCGGCCCGACAAGGTCGTCGGCTTCCACTTCTTCTATCCCGCGTCGATGATGCGGCTGATCGAGGTGATCGAGGGCGACGAGACCTCCACCGAGACGGTGCAGGCGGCCGTCAGCCTCGCGCAGACGATCCGCAAGCTGCCGATCCGCTGCGCCGAGGCGCCCGGCTTCGTCGTCAACCGGATCCTCAACTCGTCGTTCGGCGAGGTCTTCCGCTTCCAGGAGGGCAACGACTTCTCCTAC
>JAATFK010000717.1 GCA_015655225.1 Solirubrobacterales bacterium
CGCCGAGGCCTACGGCGCCGTCGGAGAAGCGGTCGACGGGACCGACCCGGAAGCGGTCGCCGAGGCATTCGGCCGCCTGGTGGAGGAGACGCGACGCGATCCGGGGCCGTGCCTGCTCGAAGCCTCGTGCCACCGCTTCCAGGGCCACTACGAGGGCGACGCGCAGACCTACCGGCCCCGCGACGAGGACGAGCGGATCCGCCGGGACCACGACCCGCTGCTGCTCGCCCACGCGCGCCTGACTGGCGCGGGACTCGCAGAGGCGGCGGAGCTCGACGCGATCCGCGCGCAGGCGCACGAGGAGATCCAGGCCCTGCTGGCGTCGGTCCGCGCCGACCCCGCGCCCGATCCGACGACCGCCCTCGACCACGTCTTCGCCCCATGAGCGCCGACCCCGCGCAGTCCGACCCGTCCACGCCGGCGCTCGCCGCGTCGCGCAACCGCGTCACGTCCGCCTTCGTCGCGGAGGCGATCGCGCTGGAGATGGAGCGCGACGACCGGATCGTCGTGCTCGGCGAGGACGTCGGGAGGATGGGAGGCGTCTTCGGCTCGACGCGCGAGCTGCAGCGCCGCTTCGGCGCCGAGCGCGTGCGTGACACGCCGATCGCCGAGATGGCATTCACGGGGATGGGCGTCGGGCTCGCGCTCGCCGGCTACCGTCCGCTGATCGAGATCATGTTCGTCGACTTCGTCGGCGTCTGCCTCGAGCAGGTCTACAACGCCGCCGGCAAGAACCGCTACATGTCCGGCGGCAACGTCGCGATGCCGCTCGTCTTCAAGACAGCCGGCGGCGTCTTCGGAGCGGCCGCCCAACACTCGCAGTGCCTCTGGGGCCTGTTCGCGCACCTGCCGGGCCTGAAGGTCGTGGTGCCCTCCTGTCCCCACGACTACAAGGGCCTGATGGCCGCGAGCCTCGCGTGCGACGACCCGGTCGTCTTCGTCGAGCACAAGGCGCTGCTGGTCCGCCGCGCCGACGCGTTCCGCCACGGCACCCAGGTGCCCGAGGAGCGCTACGAGATCGAGCTCGGCCGAGCGGCCACCGTGCGCGACGGTGACGACGTCACGATCGCCACGCTCGGCCTGACGGTCGGCGACGCCCTGGCAGCGGCCGACACGCTGGCCGGCGAGGGCGTCTCCGCCGAGGTGATCGACCTCCGCACCGTCGTCCCGCTCGACGCCGACCATGTCGCCGCCTCCGCCGCCCGCACCGGCCGGCTGCTGGTCGTCGACGAGGACTACCGCAGCTTCGGGCTCTCGGGCGAGCTGATCACGCGGGTGATCGAGCGGACCGGCGTCGGCGGCCTCCGCGCGGTCGGCCGCCTCGCCGTCCCCGACGTCCCGATCCCGGCGGCGCTCACGCTCGAGCGCGCGGTGATCCCCTCCGCCGAGACGATCGCGACCGCCGCCCGGGGGCTGCTCGCCTGATGCTGCGCCTGCCACAGCCCCACCGCGCGGTCGTCATCGGCGGCGCCGGAGCGATCGGCGCGGCGATCTGCGCCGCGTACGCGCAGGCCGGCGCGCAGGTGACGGTGCTCGACCTCGACGGCGACGCGGCCAGTGCGGTCGCCCGGTCCCTCGCCGCCGGCGACCTCGCCGCCGGCGACCACGCCGCCGGCGCGCTCGACGTCACCGACCGCGATGGGGTCGTCCGCGCGGCCGAGGCGCTCCCCGCGGCGCCCGACTCGGTCGTCTACGCCGCCGGCATCGCTCGCACGTTCGACGTGCTGCGGTTCGACTGGGCCGCCTACGAGCAGACGCTCGCGGTGAACCTCCACGGCGCGCTTCACGTCGCGCAGGCCTTCGGCGCGACGATCGTCGACGGCGGCCGCCCGGGTGCGTTCACCTTCCTCTCCTCGACCGCCGGCAAGCGCGGGGAGGCCGGCGCGGCGGCCTACTGCGCCTCGAAGTTCGCGCTCCAGGGCGTCGTCGAGTGCTTCGCCGCGGAGGTCGGACCGCTGGGGATCCGCGTCAACGCGATCTGTCCCGGCGACGTCGAGACGCCGATGCTGCGCGATGTCGCCGAGGCGCAGGCGCTCCGTCGTGGCACCAGCGCGACGGCGGAGCTGGCCGGCTACGCCGAGCAGACGGCGCTGCGGCGACTCGTCGCGCCGGCCGACGTCGCCGCCGTCGCGGTCTGGCTCGCCTCGCCGCTGGCCGGCGCGATCAGCGGAGAGTCCATCAACGTCGACGCGGGAGCCCTGACCGGATGAGCAGTTCGATCGAGACGGTCGTCCGCGACCTGCAGGAGCTGGTGCGGATCGACTCGCAGAACCCCGGGCCAGGGGAGGGAGCGGTGGCCGCGTGGCTGACGCGGCGGCTCGACCTGCCGGGCCTGAGCGTCGAGCGCCAGACGGTGACGGGCGGCGGCGAGAACCTGCTGTTCACGGTGCCGGGCACTGGCGCGGCGCCGCGCCTGGTCCTGCTCGCGCACATGGACACGGTCCCCGTCGGCGAGCACTGGACCGTCGCCCCGCTTGCCGGGGAGCGACGCGGGGAGGCGATCTACGGACGCGGCGCCTGTGACATGAAGGCGGGCATGGCGGTCGCGATCGGCCTGCTCGAGGCGCTCGTCGCCGGTCTGGCGCCGGCGGGCGACGTCGTCCTCTGCGCGACGGTCGACGAGGAGGGTGCCTGGATGCGCGGCGTCCACGAGCTCGTCCAGGGCGGCCTCGTCGGCGGCGAGGACCAGGTCCTGGCGCTCGAGCCGACGGGACTGCGACTGCGGATCGCCCAGGTTGGCCTGCGCTGGCTCAGCCTGACGATGAACGGGCAGATGGCGCACGCGGGACGCGCGCACCGCGACGGGATCGACGCAAACCACCTCGCGGCACTCGTCGTCTGCGCACTGAAGGAGCGCGTGACCGAGCTGGCTCCCGCGCATCCGCTGCTGGGACCGCCGCGCACGACGTGCGGCGTGATCGCCGGCGGCGTCGCGACCAACGTCGTGCCCGGCGCGTGCCGGCTCGAGCTCGACGTGCGCGTCGTCCCGCCGGCCTCGCCGGAGGACGCGACCGAGCTGGTGCGCGAGATCGCCGAGGAGGTCGTCGCCCGCTTCCCCGGCAGCAGCTTCGAGCTCACCCCGCTCGGCGTCGGGCGGCCGCCCGTCGTCGCCGCGCAGGACGCGCCGATCGTCCGCGGCCTGCACGCCGCGTGGAGCGCGGCGCACGACGGTGCCGCGCTCGAGCAGGGCGGCGAGGACGGCCACGAGGCCTACACCGACGCCTCGATGATCGCAGCGCTGACCGGCTCGACCTCCTGCACGGTCTGGGGTCCCGGCCTGCCGAAGCACGCGCACGTCGCCGACGAGCACGTCGAGATCGCGCAGCTGGACACCGCCGCCCGCGTGCTCGACCGGCTCGTCGCCGGCTGGCGCGACGCACAGGCGCGCTGAAGCCCCACCTCGCGCTTTCGAGCCAGACTGGATCCAAATCGCGTGAATCCACGCTGGCGTCCCTGATGCGGGCAGCCATCAGCGAGAGTGGCGAATTCCCTTTACTCAAAGGACTTACCGAGTGATCTCACAGCTCGACATGCGGATGCGCGAATCTAGACATTGGGATAAAGACCGACAAAGTTGGATCCAGTAC
>JAATFK010000236.1 GCA_015655225.1 Solirubrobacterales bacterium
CGACGCCCGCGAGCGGCAGCACGCCCAACGGCAGCGGCGGCGCGACCGCGACGCCGGGCGTCAACACGCGGCCGCCGACGGCGGACGCGAGCACGCCCGCCGTACACTGAGCCGCGTGTCAGCCTCATCGGCCAACGGCGGCGCGCTGCCGCCGCTCGACCACGAGCAGCTGCTCGTGCGCCGCGGTCCGCGCTCGGGCCTGCTGACGATCGTCGCGGTCCACTCGACGGTCCGCGGTCCGGCGCTCGGCGGCTGCCGCATGTGGACCTACCCGGAGCCGGCCGACGCGGTCCGCGACGCGCTGCGGCTCTCGCGGGCGATGACCTACAAGGCGGCCTGCGCCGACCTGCCGATGGGCGGCGGCAAGGGCGTGATCATGCTCGAGCCCGGCACGCAGCTGTCGCCGCGTCAGCGCCGCGCGGCGCTGCGCGACTTCGGCGAGACGGTGCAGCAGCTCGGCGGCGCCTACCTGACGGCGGAGGACGTCGGCATCTCCAGCCGCGACATGCCCGAGATCGCGAAGGAGACCTCCTACGTGACCGGCCTCGCGGTCGGCCGCGGCGGCTCCGGCGACCCCAGCCCGCTGACCGCGCTCGGCGTCGAGGCGGCGATCCACGCGACCTGCGGCGCGGTCTTCGGCCGGCGTGACCTGCGCGGCCGCTCGATCGCCGTGATCGGGCTCGGGCACGTCGGCTCGCGCCTCGCGCAGCGCTGCGCGCGGGCCGGGGCGACGCTCGTCGTCGCCGACGTGGACGAGCGCAAGCGGGCGCTCGCCGAGGAGCTGGGCGCGCGCTGGGCGACGCCGGAGGAGGCGCTCGCGGCAGAGGTCGACCTGGTCGCGCCGTGCGCGCTCGGCGGTCTGCTCGACGCCACGAGCGTCGCGACGCTGCGCTGCCGCGCGATCGCCGGTGCCGCCAACAACCAGCTCGCGAGCGACGAGGTCGCCGAGCTGCTGGCCGCGCGCGGGATCCTCTGGGCGCCCGACTTCGTCGCCAACGCCGGCGGGATCGTGAACATCTCGGTCGAGCTGGAGCCGAGCGGCTACGACGCCGCCGAGGCGCGCCGCCGCGTCGAGGTGATCGGGACGACGCTGACCGACGTGTTCGCCACCGCCGCGCGCCGGGGGATCACGCCGCTGGCGGCCGCGACCGCGCTCGGCGAGCGCCGCATTGCCTCCGCGCGGCGCGCGCGCCGGCGGCGCACGCCTGACGCCGCCGCCGTCGCGTAGGCGCGCGGCACCGGCGCGCCTCCCGCGCGGGGCCGGCCCCGCACCCCCGGCCGCCGCCTACCCGTGCTCGGGCCGCGTCGCCGGCGGCCACTGCTGTGGCCGCTCGACGCCGGGCGGCAGCCGGTCCTCGTCGTCGAGTCTGTCGAGGTGCGCGGCGAGCGTCACGCTCGCCGCGATCCGCAGCGACGCCGGCACGTCGGGCCAGACCGCCGCCAGCAGCTCCTCGACGCTGCGGGCGCCGCCGTCGAGCGCCGCGACCACGAGCCGTTCGCGCTCGAGCCGGTGCGCGAGGTACTCGTCGAGTCTCGCCGCCGGGTCCTCCACGAGCGGCCCGTGCCCGGGGGCGAGCAGCGCCAGGTCACGCGCGCGCAGGCGTTGCAGCCCCCTCAGGTAGCCGGCCAGCGCGCCCGGGTCGGGCAGCAGCAGCGTGCTGCCCTCGCCGAGCACGACGTCGCCGCTGAAGCCGATCGGACCGAGCACGAAGGCGAGGTGGTCGGGCGCGTGGCCGGGCGTCGCCTGCGCCTCCAGCGGTCCCGCGTGGTCGCCGTCGGCGAGCAGCAGCGCGACGTCGCCGCGGGCGGCGGCGACCGGCGCCGACGGGTCGGTCCGCGCGAGCAGCCCGGCGACGCCCTCGGCGTGGTCGGGATGGTCGTGGGTCAGCGCGATCCCGCCGAGGCCGCCGCGCGCCTGGACCTCGGCGGCGAGCGCGTCGAGATGGGCGTCGAGCGCGGGGCCGGGGTCGATCACCCACGCCGGCCCGCGTCCCACGACCCAGCTGTTGGTGCCGGTCAGCGTGTAGGGACCGGGGTTGTCCGCCCGCAGGCGGAGCACGTCGTGGCGCGCGAGCAGCTCGGACATCGTCCGCGAGGATCGCAGATCGCGCCGCGCCCGCCCACCGGGCGGGGCGTGCGCGGTGGGCGGTGCGACGTGCGAACGACAGCCGCGGCGCGCCGGTCCCCCGGCCGACGCGCCGCGACGTCCGGTGAGCCGGCGGCCGCGACCGCCGCCGGCTCAAGCTCGTGCGCGCCCTACGGCTCGGGCCAGGGCGCGGTCGCCACGAGCCCCTCCTGCCCCGCCGCCGCCCACAGCTCCTCGGCGACGTGGGGCGCGAGCGGCGCCAGCAGCCGCACCGCCGTCAGCAGCGCCGCCGCGACCGCGGCGCTGTCGCTCGGCGTGAGCGTGTCCTGCGCTCTGAGGACGCGCCGCTCGAAGTCACGGATCCGCTCGACCAGGGTCATCACGTTGCGGGCGGCCCGGTGCATCTCGAGCCCCTCCATGTTCTCCGTGATCCGCTGGACCGCCGTCGAGCGCCACATGTCGAGCCGCTTGCGCAGTCTCGCGGCGCCCTCCTCGTCGTCGGGCGCGGGCAGCTCGCCGACGCCCTCGATCCGGGGCAGCGCATAGGTCCAGAAGTTGCGCAGCCACTTCTGGCAGTACTGCAGCGCCTGGTCGGTCCAGGTGAGGATGTTGGTCGGGGCGGCCGCGAACAGCACCGCGAGCCGGACCGTGTCGGCCCCGACGCGGTCGAGCAGCTCGTCGGGGTCGACGACGTTGCCGAGGTGCTTGCTCATCTTCTTGCCGTCGAGGTGGACCATCTCGTGCATCAGGACCCGCTCGTGCGGCTCGCCCTCGGTCAGGTGCGGGAGGATCCCCTCGTCGCGCAGGAACTTTGCGGTCATCCGCTGGTCGAACATCGAGCCGCCGCCGTCGGCGCCCCAGATCACCTGATGGACCGGCAGCCAGCGGCGCAGCTGCTCGTGGTCGAACATCGCCTCGCCGCGCGCGTCGGCGGGGACGCTGAACGGCAGCCACTGCCAGAGGCCGTCGACGTGGCAGTCGAGCGTGTCGATCTCGCGGCGGGCCGCGCCGCCGCAGCTCGGACAGGAGCAGCTGATGAAGTCCTCGCGCAGCGCGAGCGCGTTGCCGGCGCCGGTCGGCCGCAGGTCGTCGGGCAGCTCGACCGGCAGCTGCTCCACAGGCACGGGAACGGTCCCGCAGGCGTCGCAGTGCACGAGCGGGATCGGCGCGCCCCACGCGCGCTGGCGCGAGATCGGGAAGTCGCGGGCGCGGTAGCGCGCGGCCGGGCGCGTCTTCGGCGGCCCCGGCGGCAGCTTCCACGCCATCGACTTGCCGGGATTGAGCCGCTTCGCGATCGCCGCGTCGGTGCGGTCGGCCGCCGGGATCCCGAGCACGGCGGTGCGGCCGTAGCGCGAGTCGACGGCGGGCGTGATCACGATCGGCAGCGGATGGTCGAAGCCGGGCACGCCGAGCGCGCGCCCGCTCGCGATCACGGGGACGTTGTCGGCGTTGCGCTCGTCGCGCGCGATCCCGCCCTGGCGGATCCGGTCGAGCTTGCCGCGGACCTCGTCGTCGAGCACCCAGCTGTCGATCTCGGGGTGGTTCGGCGAGAGCGCGACGAACTCGGCGTCGGCGATCGCGTCCGCGTGCGGAGTGAAGACGGTGAGGACGGCGCCGTCGAGCGTCGCCGCCTCGAACTCGACGCCGTCGACGCGGCCGAGCATCGTCCGCTGCGCGCCGACGGCGGCCGCGTTCCACTCCCCCAGCAGCTCCAGCCCGCGCTCGTTCTCCTCCAGGTAGCGCCCGATCCCGAGGTACCACTGGGAACGCTGGACGAGCCGCGTCGGGTTGTGACAGCGCCAGCAGGTGCCGTCCTCGACCTGGAGGCTGGCGAGGACCGTCTGGCAGTCGTCGCACCAGTCGACCTGGCCGTCGGCGTGGTAGACGAGCCCCGCCTCGCGCAGGCGCAGGAACAGCCACTGCGTCCAGCGGTACAGCTCGGGCTCGCTCGTGACCCACTCGCGCTCCCAGTCGAACGAGTAGCCGAGCCGGTCGAACTGCTCGCGCATGCGGGCGCGGCACTGCTCGACCCACTGCTTCGGCGTCAGCTCGTTCTTGATCGCGCCGATCTCGGTCGGCAGCCCGAAGGCGTCGAAGCCGATCGAGAAGAGGACGGCGCGTCCGCGCGCTCGCAGGAAGCGGGCGTACGCGTCGCTGATCGAGTAGCTGCGGATGTGGCCCATGTGGGCGCTGCCCGAGGTGAAGGGGCAGGCGGAGAAGATGTACGCGGGCGGACGTCCGTCGTCGGACTCCGGCGTGGCGAAGACGCCGGCTTCGCGCCACGCCTCCTGCCAACGGGCTTCGATGGCGGCCGGCGTGTAATCCGGTGTGACGCTTTGAGAGGCCAATGATCCCCCTGTTCGGCCTGACGTAACGACTGGAAAAGACAATCACCCGCAGAGTACGTGCCACGGGTGATTTTCGGTTTCCCTATGAATGATGCTCGACTTTATGATTGAAGCGTGAATGCGCCCGACGGGATTCGAACCCGCATCTTGCGGGCCCTAAACCCGCTGCTCGTTAGCTGACTTTCGACACAGACGCTCGGACGAGGGCCGTATGAAACGGCTACAGCCACCGGCGAGGGAAGGTTTTGGGCCCCGAGCCTGCCGGCTAGAAGGCTAACGCTCGCCTCCGCGCATGCACCTATTCGATTCGCCGTTGACCAGTTGAGCTACGGACGCTCGCAACTGCGTTGAGCCGGCCAGCTCCCCCGACCAGCTCGTTGGCGAGTATAGGGCGGCGGCAGGGCGGGGTCAATTGACTGTCGTCAAGCACCGCTTCCGGTTGCATGTCGCCGGGCGACGGGTGTACGCTGGCGCCGTCGCCGGCACGTTCAGGGGGAGCCTCGACGTGCGGCGGCTGCCACTTCGATGGCGCCCATCCTCCACCCGGTTCTGACTCCGAGGTGCAATTCATCGTGTCAACTGTTAATGAGTCGGGCGCGACGGCCGTGCTCGCGGAATCGACGCCCACGACCGTGCCCGTGCTCGAGCTCGACCGGCCCGGCCACGTGCGCATCGGCACCCGCCCCGTACCCGCCGCGGGCGCCCTGCTGCGGGTCGAGACGACCGGCGTCTGCGGCACCGACCACCACGTCGTCGCCGGCCGCATCGCGGTCCCGACGCCGTGCGTGCTCGGGCACGAGGTGATCGGCCGGATCGAGCGGCTCGCGCCC
>JAATFK010000627.1 GCA_015655225.1 Solirubrobacterales bacterium
GCGCGCGCATGTCGTTCTCGACGCCGATCACGTCGTAGCCGGCCTCGACGAAGTGCCGCACCGAGGCGGAGCCGATGAGCCCTCCCGAGCCTGTGACGATCGCGACCGGCATACGTGAACCCCTCTTACCCTAGTTGGAGCGCCGACCGGACTTCGCGCTCGTGCGCGGTGATCCAGGAGGCAATGTCTTCTAACACGTCGCGCGCGGTGAGTTGCGGACGCCAGTCCGTCAACGAGAACAGCCGCGCACAGTCAGACAGATAGATTGGCACGTCTCCGGGACGGTCCTCCCCGGCGACGGCCACCGGCAGCTCGTTGCCGCTGATCTCGCGGCAGAGCGCGGTCGTCTCGGCGAGCGAGAGCGAGCAGTCGCGGCCGCCGCCGACGTTCGCGGTGACGCCATCCCAGGCCTCGGGGTCGAGCAGCTGGCGCTCGACGAGATCGATCAGATCGGCGACGTGGATCAGGTCGCGCACCTGCTTGCCGCTGCCGCCGAAGCCGATGTAGGAGAGCGAGCCGCCGAGCAGGTGGGCGAGCATCCAGTGCGTGAAGACGCCCTGGTCGACCTTGCCCATCTGCCACGGGCCGGCGATCACGCCACAGCGGTCGATCGTCGCGCGCAGGCCGAACGCGTCGCGGTACTCGGCGATCAGCAGCTCGGCGGAGAGCTTCGTCGTGCCGTAGAGGGTGCGCGCGCCGTCGAGCGGGAAGTCCTCGGCGATGCCGGCGGGCGAAGCGCCCGCGACGGCCTGCTCGGCGGCCAGCTCGAAGCGCGTCTCGGTCTCCTCCAACGCGAGCGTGTTGAGCGCCGCGATCGGATAGACGCGACTGGTCGAGAGGAAGACGAACTGGGCCCCGTCGCGCCGGGCCAGCTCCAGGCAGTGCCACGCGCCCACGAGGTTCGCCTGCATCGCGTAGTCGGTCAGGCCGTCGCGCCCGGCGAGCGCGGACGGCTCGGCCGAGCACTCGACGAGCGCGTCGACGTGGTCGAGCGCGTCGAGGTCGGCGCGCTCGCGCACGTCGCCGTGGACGAACCGCACGCCTGCCTCGCGCAACCGCGGCAGGTTCAGCTCGGCCCCGCGCCGCTTGAGGTTGTCGAGGGCGACGATCTCCCAGTCGGGGTGTCGCTCGGCCAGCGCGATCGAGAGGTTCGCTCCGACGAAGCCGGCGCCGCCGGTGACGAGGACGCGATGATGCTCTGAGACAGTCACGCAGCGCCGAAGGATGCCGCAATCGACGGACGAGCGCATCGCTGGCCGCTCGAGGCGGCTACCGCGGCGCGAGCGGGGCGGGGCAGGAGGGGAACGCATACCATCCGCCCGTGCAAGCAGCCGAGCGTTCGCGGCGCGCTCCCGACGCGAGTCTCGTCGCCCTCATGCTGATCGTGGTCGCGGGCATGGGCGCGCTCGCGTTCGAGAGCCGTCACCTGACCTTCTTCGCCGACGACCTGTCGCTCGTGGTCGGACGCCGCGGGATGAGCCTCACGGTGCTCCTGACGCCGCATACCGAGCACCTGATCGTCGGTCCGATCCTCACGTACAAGGTGCTGCTTCACCTGTTCGGCGCAACGAGCTACTGGCCGTTCATCGGCCTGGCGATCGTCCTCAACGCCCTCTGCGCCGTGTTGCTCTATGTCGCGGCTCGCCGGCGCGTCGGCCGGTGGGCGGCGCTTGCTCCAGCCGCGATCCTGATCGTGCTGGGCCCCGCCTGGCAGGACCTGCTCTGGGCCTTCCAGATGGGCTTCTTCGGCTCGATCGCCGCGGGCATCGGCGCCTTCCTGCTGCTGGACCGGCGCGACCGGATCGGCGATGCGCTCGCGTGTCTCCTCCTGATCGTCTCCGTCGCGTGGGGCAGCATCGGCGTCGGGGTGATGGCCGGGATCGCCGTCGAGCTGGTGCTGCAGCGGCGTCGCGACGGCCTGCGCCGCCTCTGGCTGGTCGCGGTTCCGGTCGTGCTCTATGGCCTCTGGTACATCGGCTACGGCACCGGCGCCATGAAGGCCTCGAACATCACGCTCGTGCCGAGCTACGTCCTCGACGGGTTCAGCGGCGCGCTCGGCTCGATCGCTGGACTCGCCCAGACCCCAGCTGGAGCGGATCCCTACGAGATCGGCCTCGGCTGGGGACGTCCGCTCGCCGTGCTCGCACTCCTGCTGCTGATCGGGCGGATCGTCCGCGGCCGGCCGATGACGGTGCGCTTCTGGTCGCTGACGGTGACCGGCGTCGCCTTGTGGATCGCGGCGGCCTTGGCCTACTTCCCGTCGCGGGACGCGGCACAGAGCCGATACCAGTACATCGGCGTCGCGTTCGTCCTGCTCGCGGCCGTCGAGCTCGCCCCCGGCTGGAGGCCCAACGTGCGCGCGGGTCTGCTGATCACGCTCGCGACCGCGGCCGCGGTCGTCGCGAACCTGGGCATCCTGCGCGACCACACGGGCTTCTGGACGACGAACAGCCAGTTCTCGCAGGCGGAGATCAGCATGATCCAGATCGCGCGCGGCACCGTCGCCCCGAGCTTCACCCCTGAGGATCCCGCAACGGGAGCGGTGATCGGCAACCACGACATGTACCCGATCGTCGCGGGCCCGTACTTCAGCGCGGCCGACAAGTTCGGGTCCCTCGCGATCTCGCCCGAGCGGGTCGCGAGACTGCCCGAGAACGTCCGCCTCGCGGCCGACTTCGTGCTCGCGCACGCCGAGCGGCTCGGCCTCGTGCCGGCAGAACGGACGCCGGCGGGAGCACGCTGCCAGACCCTGACGTCGGCGGTCGGAGCGGCGAGTCTGACACTCTCGCCGGGGACGACCACGTTCCGGTTCCCGCGTGGGACGACCGCGACCGTCGCGCTGCGACGCTTCGCCGACACCTTCAGCTACGTGACGTTCCCGGTGATCACCGCCGGCGGCACCTGGTCGCTGACGCTGCCACAGGACGGCGCGCCGCGCACGCCGTGGCTGCTCGACGTCGTCACGAGCCGTCCGGGCCGCCTGTGCGCCGGCGGCACGCCCTAGCGCGAGCGCAGCTAGCCGAAGCGCTGGATCGGCACTTGGACGAACTCGTAGCGCAACCTGCCGCCCGGCTCCCCCGCGGCGCGCGAGATCGTGATCGTCGGCGAGTTGGCCGCGAGCTGAAACGGCACCGGGTAGTCGAAGCCGGCCGGCGCGCTCAGCAGCAGACCGTCCGGCGCCGTGCGGGCCGTCAGGTGGAACTGCTGCCCGTTGAGCGTGACGAAGCGAGTGTGCGCGCGCAGCAGGACGCTGCCGATTCTCTCGAGTCCGGCCGGCGAGGCGCCCGTCACCTTCGCGAGCACGAGCGCGTTCGGCGTCGTCGGACGCGGGATCGTCACGGGGACGCCCCAGCGGGCTTTGACGGTCCTGATCGTCTGCTCCGCGCCGCAGCGGTTCGGCTGGCGCGCGAGCACCTGCCAGATGCCCGACTGCGCGATCGGACGGTAGCGGCAGAGCATCGCGACGGTCTGTGCGGGGCTGTCGAACGCGCCGTAGTGGATGTCCACGGTCGGGATGTTACGGCGCAGAATCCGGGCCGGCGCACGCGAGGAGGCGAGCATCGAGGCGCCGAGCCGGTCGAGCGACGGGGTGTAGGCCGCGTACGCCTCCAGCAGCGGAAGCGGCCGCCAGTTGAGGTTGTCCGCGTACACGAGGCTGCCGAGCGAGGACGGCCACCCCGCGACCGTCTCGTCGCCGACCGCCGCGCGAATCTCGGGCGGCAGCGCGTAGTTCGCGACGATCGCGGCCTTGAGCGCCTGCTTCGTGGCACCGCGACGATTCGAGGACGCCAGCGTGTGCGCCTGCTGCACGAGCGTCTTCGCGTGCAGCCACGGGTTGAGGTTGATGTCGAACCGGTAGGGGCCGAACGCGGCACCGACGAGCAGCGCGGTGGCAGCCAGCACGGTCAGGGAGAAGGCGCGCGACGGTCGGCTCACCGGGATCGCCACGAGCGCGACGAGGACGTCGCCGAAGAACAGCTCGGGTGTCGCGTAGACGTCGCGCACGTAGCCGCCCTTGAAGCAGAACCACGCCGTCAGCAGCCAGAGCGCGAACATGCCCGCCCGCTGCCGCGTCGAGGCGTCCCGGACCGCGACGGCGACCAGCCCGCCGCCGGCGAGGAGGACGAAGACGGCGGCCCAGTACTTCCAGGCGTCGGTCGGGTCGTACACCCCCATGGCATCCGAGTAGCCGCTGATCTGCTGCTCGCCGTAGCGAATGTACGGCCAGATGTCGCCGAACGACTGGCCGGTCGCGAACCAGCCGATCGCGGCCGCGACCAGCAGGCCGCCGAGGAAGCCGCCCGCGTCGCGACGGCGGATCCCGGGGGCGGTCGCGAGCGCGATCAGCGCCAGGACGAGCAGCTCGACCCCCTGGTTGAGCTTGCCGAGCAGCATGATGCCGACGAGCACGCCGAGCACGATCGGAGCGACCGCCACGGGCCCGACGCGGACCGGCTCGCCGCGACGACGAATCGCGAGCAGGAAGCACCAGGCGATCCCGAGCGAGAAGGAACGGTCGGGCGCGAGCGTCGCCGCGACGAACGCGATCGGGACCGCCGCGAGCAGCGGGAACGAGCGACGGGCGGCGACGAAGAGGGTGCCGGCCAGCAGCATCGTCACGAGCAGCTGATAGGCGAACGTCAACAGCGTGACGTCGCCGAAGTACAGCTGCGGTCCGAAGACCGTGTCGAGGAAGCCGAGCGGCCCGTAGGTCCAGACCAGATCGTGGCCGAAGGGCAGCCCGTGCTTCACCGCGAGCGACAGCGATGCCAGCCAGTTGTAGTCCGCGTCCGTCCCAGGCACAAGGCTCAAGTACGGCCACGCGAGCACGCCGATCACGACCGCCGCCGCGACGACCGTCCAGTGGCGACGCTCGAGCGTGGGCGGTCGCCAGCGCCGAATCGCGTCCAGGCGCGAAGCGCCCCGATGTTCGGCCGCAGTCTCCAATGCGCGGCTGATTATGGCCCAACGACGCTCCGAACCGCCAGAGCCCGCGCTCCGTGGGCCGGACGCCGCTGCCGAGCGCCGTGGTCCTCGTGGCGGAGGCGGCCGCAGATCGTGACCGCCGCGCCGGTCACGATCTGGTCATGAGGCGCCCGCCGCGCCCGCTCAGGGCGTGCCCTGCTGCCACCCTCTCGTGTCGAAGTACTCAGTAGCCAAGGGTGTCGCCCACGTCCTGGTAGTACGCCCAGTTCGCTCCGGTCTCGACGTCGTGCAGAGCCCATCCGGTGCTCGTGTCGGCGTCGACCATCGTGAAGGTCTGGTCGGGTCCGAAGCTCGTCCCGATCAGGGCCGGACCGTCCTCGTCGGGTCTCTTGATCCCGCCACCGCCGTTCGGGCAGCGGAAGCCGCCCCCGCCGCTTGCGGCGAGCGCATAGTCAGTAGTTCGGCGGGACGGGGCCTCTGGTCGTGCAGTAGTAGGCGCCGACTTCGGTGATCCAGACGTTCGTTCTGTGGGAGCGCGGTGCAGGACGGACCGGTACGTCGCGGTGTAGGTGTCGAGCGCGGTCGCTCCAGCGGTCGTCGGGTCACTGTCCGGATGTGCGCCGGAGCCGTTGCTGAGCTGATGATTCGGCTCGTTCCAGGCGGTGTATTGCGTCACGCTCGGGAACGCCGCGCGAAATCGATCGACCGCGTAGCGATCGTTCAGGTTCCGGCCCCGGGTGGGTCGTGGCTGGCCGGCATCGATCCGACGTGCACCTCCAACGTGATGTCTACGCCCACTTCAGATCCGCCGCGTGCAGTCGACGACAGCGCCGGCGAGGTCGCGAGCCGCTGTGCCTCGTGAGCGTCACCGCGCCGGCACTGTGGGCCCCCGCACGCGTGCGGGGCCGGCGGCGGAACCGGCCGACAGGCCGGACGCCTATCCTTTGCCGCCATGTCGGATGCTCACACGGCAATCGAGGTGCGCGGGCTCCAGAAGACCTTCCGCACCCCGAGCCATCACGTGCACACGCTCAAGGAGCGTGCGCTGCACCCGTTCCGCGTCATGCAGTTCGACGAGCGGACGGTCCTGCACGAGATCGACTTCACGGTCCAGGCGGGCGAGTTCTTCGGCATCGTCGGACGCAACGGCTCCGGCAAGAGCACGTTGCTCAAGTGCCTCGCCGGCATCTACCGGACCGACCGGGGCAGCATCAGAGTCGCCGGTCGCCTGTCGCCGTTCATCGAGCTCGGCGTCGGCTTCAACCCCGACCTGACGGCGGAGGACAACGTCGTCCTCAA
>JAATFK010000594.1 GCA_015655225.1 Solirubrobacterales bacterium
GGGCGCGAGCCGCAGCTCGTAGCGCGTGATGTGCGGGCCGGAGACGAGCCCGACGACCTTCGACTCGATCCCGAAGTGGCCGAGCGCCTCGACCAGCTGCGTCGCCGTTCTCTCCTGGCCGACGGTGTCGGGTCTGTTCTGGTCGGCGGTCGAGCGGGTCAGGAAGCGGGGGTCCGGCATGTGCCACTCGAACGACGGGTCGTCGGTGATGTGCGCGCGGTAGCGGCCCTGCGGCGTGAGGTCGGCGGGGTCGACGGTGACCGGGCCGGTCGTGACGCCCGGCTCCTCGGCCTCCTCCAGCTCCAGCTCGGGGATCTCCTCCTCGGCTTCGGTGGTCTCGACCAGCGCGGCCGGCGGCTCGTCGCGCACGACCGGAACGTCAGCGGTCGGCTGCTCCTGCGCGACCGGCTCCTCGCCGAGCGGGAGCGGGAAGCCGTCGTCGCCGAACAGGTCGGGGTAGCGCTCGGCGCCGTCGAGCGACGGCGCCTCGACGTGGGTCGCCCGCACGACCATCCGCGCGTCGTCCACGTCGGGCGGGGTCAGTCGCTCGGGGCCATCGTCCAGCAGGTCGTCGTCGAACTCGTCGTCGTGGGCGACTGCGCGCGGGCGGGGCGCGCGGGTGCTCGAGCGCGGGGTCCCGCTGCCGCGCGTCGCGCGGGTCGGCGGCGAGAGCGTCGCGGCGCCGGTGCGCGCGATCCGCGTGCCGTGGTCGGCGGTGCTGCGCAGCACGCCGGCGATCGTCACGCCGCTGATCAGCAGCAGCCCGGCGAGGAAGAGGAAGACGGCGATGATGTGCGCGCCCGCGTCGGAGACGAGCTTCGCGGAGACCCAGTAGAGCGCCTCCCCGACGGCGCCGCCGCGCGCCTCCAGCACGTGGTGGGTCCACGCCGCGCGCGGTCCCGAGCCGAGCCCGAGCGTGCCCGCCGCGAGCGCAAGCGTGACGGCGGCGAAGAGGCAGATCGCGCCGGCGCGCAGCGGCCGGACGGCCGGCAGCAGCGTACGGGCGATCGTGAGGATCCCCGACAGCACGAGCACCGCCGGCACGACGTAGGCGACCTCGCCGAGCAGCAGCCGCAGCCCCGTCTTGAGCGCGTCGCCGACCTCGCCGCCGGTCGAGCCGAGGTACATCACGAGGGCAAGGAAGACGCCGAGCGCCGCCAGCGCCAGCCCGAGCAGGTCGAGCTGGTGGGGCGTCAGCTCCGGCAGGCGCGGAAGCGGCAGGCCGGGCGCGGGGGCGCGGCGGGCGCGCGCCGGCGGTCGTCTCGCTCTGGGTCTCGTTCTGGCAGGGGAACGGCGTCTGGTCGTGGCCATCTCCGGCACCTGTTCGACGCGCGCGGTCCCGCCCCTCCCCCCTCCGCCGCCCCGCTGTCCGCTAACGAGTCCCTAAAATCCCGCACAGAGCGCCGGTTTTGCGCATACCATCCGGTTCCGATGAGCGATTACGCCCGCCCTGCCCGCGTCCTGGTCGTCGAGGACGACCACGACATCGCCGAGGTGCTCCAGCGCTCGCTGCGGATGGAGGGCTACGACGTGCGCCTCGCCGGCGACGGCGTCGCCGCGCTCGACGAGGCGCACGCGTTCCTGCCCGACCTCGTGATCCTCGACCTCGGGCTGCCGAGACTCGACGGGATCGACGTGGCGAAGACGCTGCGCCAGGGCGACGACGTGCCGATCCTGATGCTGACCGCGCGCGACGCGCTCGACGCGCGCGTAGAAGGCCTCGACGCCGGCGCCGACGACTATCTCGTCAAGCCGTTCGAGCGCCAGGAGCTGCTGGCACGGCTGCGCGCGCTGCTGCGGCGCCGCCCGCCGCGCGGCTCCGCCCCGCTCGTCGTCGGCGACCTGCGGCTCAACCCCGACACGCACGAGGTCGAGCGCGAGGGCCGCACGATCGAGCTGACGCAGCGCGAGTTCGAGCTGCTGGAGTACCTGATGCGCAACGAGCGGATCGTGATCTCGCGGCAGCGGCTGCTCGACGAGGTGTGGGGCTACGACCCCTTCTCGACGACGAACACGATCGAGGTGTTCGTCTCCAACCTGCGCCGCAAGCTCGAAGCGGGTGACGAGCCGCGGCTGCTGCACACGATCCGCGGCGCCGGCTATGTCCTCCGCGCCTGACGCCCGCTTTCGCACTCCGCTCTCGCGACTGCCGATCCGCCTGCGCCTGGCCACGGCGGTGGCGCTCGTTGCGTTCGCGATCCGCCC
>JAATFK010000294.1 GCA_015655225.1 Solirubrobacterales bacterium
CGCGCAGGGGGTGGGCGAGCGCCTTGATCAGGTGCGGGTCAGTGATGTCGCTGTAGGGCTTCATTGGGTGGCGTCCAGTGCTTTCCGTAGGCGTCCGCGGATCCGGTGAAGGCGCACCTTGACGGTGCCCTCCGGGATTCCAAGCGCGCGGGCGATGTCCGGCTGGCTCAGATCCTCCTCATAGCGTAAAGCAAGCAGACGACGATCTTCAATACTCAACCGGTCCAGCACCTTTCCGACGGCCAGTCGCAGCAGCATCTCGTCGTGTTCGTCCTCCGCATCGAGGTCGACCAACGCACCGAGAAGCGTCTCGTCGTCGAGCAGCTCGCGCTCGCCGCGACGGCGGTGGCGGTCGAGCAGCCGCAGTGACTCGTTGCGGGCGATCTGGCGCATCCACGGCAGCCGGTCCTCGTTCTTGCACGCGTCGCGCTGACGCCACGCCCGCACCATCGCCTCCTGCACGGCGTCGTCGACGTCGGCCCCGGGCAGCGAGAAGCGCCGGGCCTCGCGGATCGCCGCGGCCCGCATGCGCTCCCAATCCCCTTCTTCGCGTGGTGGGCGCACGCGGTCGCCCACACCGATGCCTGCCACAGGTGGAGGATTCCTGAGTTTGCGTGGAAGTTGACGAAGTATGTGAAACGGTCATGAGCGTTCGGTGGGTCTTAGTAGTCATGAGCACCCTGACACCGACCGCGGCGTTGCTCGCCTACGAGCAGTTCGCCCCCGTCTACGACCGCTTCACCGCCTCCTACGACCACCTCGGCTGGGTCACGCGCCTGGAGCGCGTCGCCCGCTCCCACGGCGTCCACGGCGACCGTGCGCTCGACGTCGCCTGCGGGACCGGCAAGAGCTTCGCGCCGCTCGTGGAGCTCGGTTACGACGTATGGGCGTGCGACCTCTCGCCCGCGATGGTCGAGCGCGCCCGCGACACCGGCCTGCTCGACGAGGAGCGGATCGAGGTCGCCGACATGCGCGACCTGCCGGAGCTGGGCAGCTTCGACCTCGTCACCTGCCTCGACGACGCCGTCAACTACCTGCTCGAGCCCGAAGACCTCGAGGCCGCCTTCACGAGCGTCGAGCGGCTGCTCGCGCCCGGCGGGATCTACGTCTTCGACACGAACAGCCTCTCGACCTACCGGGCCGCGTTCGCCGCCCGCGCGAGCTTCGAGCGGCCCGAGGCGGGCGCCTCCTGGCGCGGCGAGACGACCGCGCCGATCCGGCCCGGCAGCCTCTGCAGAGGCTCGATCGAGATCGCCGGCGCGCCGAGCGTCGGCCACCACGTGCAGCGCCACCACCCACGCGCCGCGATCACCACCGCCTTGTCGACGGCCGGCCTCAGCTGCCGCGCCGTGCTCGGTCAGACGACCGGCGGCGTCCTCCACGAGAGCGCCGACGAGGACGTGCACACGAAGGTCGTGTACGTCGCCGCCCGAGCTTCCGACGCCTTCGCGATTCCCGGGGAGGAGGTGAGAGCCAGCATGTTCATCCGTCCGTTCATTCGCCCGTAACGCGTCACCTGGTGGGCGTCGCCGGCCCGGCGCGGTGCCGGCGACGCCCTCACGTGGCGCGTTCGACGCAGATCGATGCGATCAGATCCGCCAGAGCCGGGTATGGCTCGTTCACATGGGGATCACCGCCAGTGACCACGTTCGCTCGACCGACCGCTTCGTCTACGTCCTCGACCACGACGCGGGACTCCGCAGCGCGCTGAGCGAGCCGGACCGCTCCCGCTGCCGCCAGCACGCCGTCGCGGCGCTGATCGAGGCACCGCCCGGCCGTTGGGATCCCGCCGTCGATCCGCATCCCGACAGCGAGCTGGGGCTCCTGCTGCTGGAGGGACTGCTGATCCGTGAGGTGACCGTCGCCGAGGCCCGCACCGGCGAGCTGCTCGGCCCCGGCTCGCTGCTGCGCCCGTGGGACGAGATCGGCACGTTCGCGCCGATGCGCCACGAGGTCGAGTGGCAGGTCGTCGAGCCGGTCCGCTTCGCCGTCCTCGACGAGCACTTCGCCCGCGTCGCGGCCCACTGGCCGACGCTGATCACGGCGCTCGTCGCCCGCGCGACCGACCGCTCGCACGACCTCGGCACGATGATCTCGATCCACAGCCTCAAGCGGGTCGACGTGCGGCTGCTCGCCTTCTTCTGGCACCTCGCCGACCGCTACGGCAAGGTCACGGCCGGCGGCGTGCTGGTCCCGCTCGCGCTGACGCACCGCCAGCTGGCGCTGCTGGTGGGCGCGCAGCGGCCGTCGGTCACCTCCGCGCTCGGCACGCTCGCCGACCGCGGGATGCTGCGGCGCGACGACGAGGGCCACTGGCTGCTGTCGAGCGAGGGCGAGACGCCCGACGTCGTGCAGCTGCTGCGCCAGGCCGACGACCCGTCCGCGCCGCGCGCCGTCAACGGCAGCGCGAACGCGAACGCGACGACGACGCCCTAGCCGGCGCGCGCCGTCGCGTTCGGGTCCCTCTCCTCAGGCCGCCGGCAGCGTGGTGCCGGCGCTGTCCCCCCGTCCGCCGCGGCCGCTGCGCAGCGGCGCGACCGGCGCCGTGCTCCGCACCGGCTCGCGGCCCATCGCGATCAGCTCGTCGACGAGGGCGAGCGCCGCGGCGTGCGTGCGGTCGTTGTGGCGGCGGATCGAGCGAGCGGCGTAGGTGCCGGCCGCGTCGAGCCCGAGCCGGCGGTCGACCGCGCTCGGCGTCGAGCGCGTGAGCCAGCGCAGCGGCCGGGACCGCTGGCGCTTCATCGTGTCGGCCCACGCGAGGCAGCGGCGCTCGCGCTCGCGCTCGACCGCCCCGCTGGCACGGGTCCCGACGACCTCGGCCGCGTAGCGGTAGAGCTGCTGGCGGCGGTCGTCGTCGATGCGGTCGTTGTAGGCCCGCAGGAAGCCGGCGATCACGGGACAGGCCGTCGCCGGACGGTCGCTGAACGGCTCGCCGGCGAGCATCGAGGCCAGCTCCATCACGCAGGCGCCCTCGCTCGGTGCGGCGTGTTTGCCCTTGCTGAGACGGATCGTCTGATGGTTGAACGGTCGGAGCGCGCGCTGCTCGGACATGGACCACCCCTTTCTTCAGCGCGAAGGAGGGATACCCGTCCGCCGCTCCCACCGAGCATCGCCCGGCGCCCCGGCAGGGGTGGGCGTCATAACGCGAACCGTTCAGGCGCCGGCGTCGAGCTCCGCGTTGACGAGGGCGTCCGCGTCGGCGTTCTCGGCGCGCGGAACGGTGCGCACCTCCCAGCTCGCGAAGCGCCCGAGCGCCTCCAGCGCGGCGGCGTGCAGCGGGATCATCGCCGGGTGTCTCACGCGGTAGGTCCCGGCGACCTGGCGGGCGATCAGCTCGGAGTCGCCCACGACCTCCACCTCGTCCGCCCCCAGCTCGGCCGCCAGCTCCAGGCCGAGCAGCAGCGCGCGGTACTCGGCGACGTTGTTGGTCGCCACGCCGATCGCGTGCGCGCGCTGCCCCAGCGGTTCCCCCGCGGGCGTGGTCGCGAGCGCGGCGATCGCCGCCGGCCCGGGGTTGCCGCGCGCCCCGCCGTCGACGTGGACGACGACCCTCACCGTCGCGGGCCGCTCAGCCGCCGCCGGGCGCGGCCGGCTGCCCGTCGCCGGGAGCGGCCGGCAGGCGGTCCTGCAGCGGCCGTCTGCGGCGGTCGCGCACCTCGCGAACGCCGCCCCAGCGGGGCGCGCCGCGCTCGCGCCGCTCCGCCTTGCGGCGCTCCACGATCACGGTCACGTTCTCGTCGGTCGCGTAGTACGCCGTGAGCTTGTCGAAGAGCTCGTCCGCGAGCGCTTCTGGGACGACGCAGTAGATCAACGGCCCTGGCGACGATCGACGGCTCTCATGGGCGCGGATGCTAGTCGATCGCGGGGACGACGCCGGTCGGCGTCATGCAGGCGCGAGCGCCCCGTAGTCGTCGGCGATCGCGTTCGCCTGGATGCGATCCTCCGGGTCGAGCTCGTCGAGCTCGTAGCCCTGGCCGGCGGCGCGCACCTGAGCGCCGTCGTCGGACAGGTCGATCTCGTAGCGGTACCAGCACAGCTCCCACGCGACCACGATCGTGATGACGCTGCCGTGCTCCTCCAGCGGGCGGGCGACGACAGCCGGCGCGCCGAGGGAGCGCGCGACGCCGGCGATCGTCCGCGGGTACTCGCTCGCGTTGAAGCGCTCGACGGCGGCCGCGGTGCGCTGCTCGACGCTCGTCGGGACGGCGCGCACCTGCCGCAGCTCGCGCGGCGTCTCCGGCGGCAGGGAGCCGTTGCCGTTGTTGCGCGTCCGGCCGTTCTCGCGCGACGGACCGCCGCGCGACGGGGCTCCCCGCGACGGGCCGCCGCGCGACGGGGCGCCGCGGGTCGGGGCCGGCGCGTCGAACGGGTGGTCGGCGTCGGACGGGCCGCCCTCCTCGCGGGGACGGCGCAGGCGGCTGAGGAAGGAGGGGCGACGCTCGCCCGAGGCGGAGCGCGTGCCGCGCTCGGGCATGGCGCCCTCGCGGACCCAGCCCTCGTGGATCGCCCGCGGGGTGCACAGCTCGCAGACCTCGCGGCGGTTGCCGCCGTCGAGGTACGTCGCCGAGTGCTCGCCGCGCAGCAGCGTCCGGCCGCAGACGTCGCAGGCGACGTGGGCGTGCGAGGTGCGGATGTCCTTCGTCGTCATCAGGACGCCGAGCGTAGCAACCCGGCGCCGAGCGCCGAGCGGCGGGACGGTCCCTCTCGACGCCGCGAAACTCCTGCTATGCGTGGGCTCTCTCGGGTGCCTCCCGGGCGCTTGCGACGACCTTCGCGGCCAGCTGTGGCGGGACGTCGTCGTAGCGCTCGAACTCGAGCGTGAACTCGCCGCGGCCACCGGTCAGCGAGCGCAGATCTGGCGCGTAGGCGAGCAGCTCGGCGAGCGGGACCTCGGCGCGCACCTCCGTCATCGCCCCCACCGGCTCCATCCCGAGCGGCCGGCCGCGGCGGCTGTTGAGGTCGCCGATCACGTCGCCGACGGCGTCGTCGGGGACCGAGACGGTCACGAGCATGATCGGCTCCAGCAGGACCGCCTCGGCCTCCTCCAGCGCCTGGCGCATCGCGAGCGCGCCGGCGACCTTGAACGCCAGCTCGGAGGAGTCGACGGCGTGGTAGGAGCCGTCGCAGACGCGCACCAGCACGTCCTTCACCGGGTAGCCGGCGACGGCGCCGTGGAGCATCGCCTCGCGGACGCCCTTCTCGACCGCGGGGATGAAGCTGGTCGGGATCACGCCGCCCTTGATCGCGTTGACGAACTGGAAGCCGGCGCCGGGCGGCAGCGGCTCCACCTCGATGTGGCAGTCGCCGAACTGCCC
>JAATFK010000121.1 GCA_015655225.1 Solirubrobacterales bacterium
ACTGGAGAGGTATGTCCGATTGCTGCTAGACCCGAAACCGACGGTAGAACCGCGTTACCGCACCCTCTCCTCACTCCCACCCCCCCCAAGGAGCCCGATGCCCTACCCGTCCCCGCCGCGCCCGCCCGATCCGGCTGACCGCCGATCGACCCCGCCCGTGACGGTCAGCTGATGCGCCAGGGCCCCCTAGCCGGACGTTATGCCGCCGTGGCGGCCATGGTCATGTTCGCGCTGATCCCGTACCTGGCCCTGTCTGCCGCGCTCGAGCCGCTCACGCCGATCATCGCCAAGCAGCTTCACATGAGCGGGCAGACGATGAGCCTCAGCTCCGGCCTCGCGAACGCCGCCTACGCGATCGGCACCGTGCTCGCGGTCCAGTTCGCCCAGCACCTGCCGCAGCGGCGGATGCTGCTCGGCTACGCGGTGCTGCTCGTGATCGGGTCGATATTGACCGCCGCCGCGCAGAACGCCGGCATGTTCATCGCCGGCCACATCATCCAGGGGCTCTGCACGAGCCTCCTGCTGATCGCCGCCGTGCCGCCGCTCGCGATCGGCTACCCGGCCAACAGACTCAGAACGACGGCCGTGATCATGAACATGTGCATCTTCGGCGCGGTCGCCCTCGGGCCGCTCGTCGGCGGCATCCAGGCGAACTCGGACGCCTGGCGCCCGCTCTTCTGGATCGTCTCCGCGATCGCCGCGACGGCGCTCGTCCTGGCGGTCCTGACGTTCGAAGAGGCGCCGCCGCAGAACCCCGACTCGCCGACCGACCTGCCCGCGATAGGGCTCGCGACGATCGGCTGCGTCGCCGCGTTCTTCGGCGCCGCGGAGCTGTTCAGCCACCCCTTCGTCAACGTCATCACGCTGCTGCCGCTGCTCGGCGGCCTCGGCGCGATCGTCGTCCTGATCGTCTACCAGTACCGCGCCAAGCAGCCGCTGCTGACGCTCCGCCAGATGCTGACCAGCACGATCCCGGTCGCCGGCATCAGCGTCGCGCTGTTCGCGGCGGCCGCGTCGGTCTCGGCGACGGCGCTCACGGCCGCCCTGCTGGTCGGCCGCTACAGCGCGATCCACATCGGGCTGCTCTACCTGCCGGAGGTCGGCGGCGCGGTCGTGACCGCGTTCGCGCTCGGCCAGGTGATCACCCGCAGATCGATGCACTACCTGCCGCTCTTCGGCATGACGGCGCTCGCGGCCGGCATCGGCGTGTTCCTGATCCACGTGCCCTCGACCGAGGCGACCACGCTGATCGGCTCGGGCCTGACCGGCCTCGGCCTCGGCGCGACGGTCGCGCCGGCGCTGTTCGTCGCCGGCTTCTCGCTCCCGTCGGCGAACCTCCAGCGCGTGTTCGCGATCGTCGAGCTGCTGCGCGCGGTCGCCGCGTTCATGATCGCCCCGGTCTTCGCTCACTTCGCGGCGACGGTCGGCGGCAGCGTCGAGACCGGCACGCGGTACGCGCTCTGGATCGGCCTCGCGCTCGCCGTCGGCGGCGCGGTCGTCGGCGTCGCGCTCTACGCGGTCGGCGGCGCGCGGGCGCAGAAGGCCGACCTCGACACGTTCCTCGCCGGCCTCGAGCCGGCCTGGTACTCGCCGCCGCTGCTGGCGAAGCTGCGCCACATCCCGACCCCGACCCCCGTCCCCGTCTCAGCCGAAAGCGTGGAGTGACATGACCCCGACCGAACCAGACGCCACCACGGCTGACCTTCCGAACGGCCCGGTCGTCTTCGCCTACGACGGCTGCGAGCTGTCGCAGCTCGCGATCAAGCAGGCCGCCCGCCAGCTCGCGCCGGGCGGCGACGCGCTCGTCGTCTGCGTGTGGCAGCCGGGCGACGTCGGCTTCGTGCCCGTCGGCGAGCAGCACTTCGACGCCTCCAACGCGGCCGAGGTGAGAGCGGAGGCCGAGAGAACGGTCGCGCAGGGCGCGGCGCTCGCCGAGCAGGCCGGCTTCCGCGTCGAGTCGCTGACGATCGAGGAGTCGACGGCCTGGAAGGCTCTCGTCCAGGTCGCGGAGGAGCGCAAGGCGAGCCTGATCGTGCTCGGCTCCCACCGCCGCAGCGGGCTCAGAGGCCACCTCCTCGGGAGCGTCGCCGCCGCCGTCGTCCAGCACTCCGAGACCTCGGTGCTGGTCGTCCACAAGCACTCCTGATTCCAGTCCGCCGGGGACCTTCCGCGTTCCCCGGCGGTCAGCCGATCGCAGTCCTCCTCAAGTCCGGGACCCGAGCTGTCGAGGAACCGCCGACACGTCGTGCGGCGGTTTCCGCATCAGCCCCGGCTGCTCCGGGTGGCCCATGACGGGGAGAGCTGTGGAATGAGGAATGCGAATCGGTGCGCGCGTCTGGCCGGCCTGACGGCGCTCAGCCTGCTGGCGCTCGCGCCGGCCGCGATGGCGGCCGACTTCACCTGGTCGGGCACCGCCCCTGCCGGCAGCCCCGAGTGGACCCAGACGGCCAACTGGGTGGGCGGCGCCGCGCCGCCGACGAGCGGTGCTCCGGGCAACGTCATCTTCCCGGCGCTCCTCGGGTGCAGCGTGGGATTCGACACCTGCGGAACCAGCTCGGACGACCTCGGCGCCGACGTCACCGCCGCCAGCCTCTCGATCGACGACGGCTTTCCGTACACGCTCGACGGCTCCGGCCACGGGACACGCTGACCCCGCCGACCGGCACGAACGGGCTCACCGCCACGACCGCCGGCCCCGCGACGGGCGAGCCCGAGATCAGCGTTCCGCTGACGCTCGGCAACGACCAGAGCGGGTCGGTGACGGCCTCTGCTCCGACCGACGACGCCTCGCTCGCGATCAACGGCCCGGTGACCGGCACCCACGCGCTGGCGCTCCAGATGGGTAACAGCGCTGGCCTCTCGCTGGCGGGCGTCGACTCGGTCGGCGCGTTCACGGCTACGGGTGCGAACATTGCCGCCCGCTCACGCTCGCCGGCGACAACGTGACGATCGGGGAGGGCTCCGTCGGCATCGCCGGAGGGGCGACGTCGAGCGGTGCCGTGAGCATCGACGCGAACAGCCTCACCACGCTGTTCGTCGCCTCGGCCACCCCCATGCCGACCGCCTCGCCGGTCGCCGGGGCCGACTACTCGCAGCTGGGCGCCACCGGCACGATCACCGTCGGCGGCGACCTGGAGCTGTTCTACAGCTCGCCCGACTCGACCTGCCCGACGTTCACGCCCGGGACGGTCTACACGCTGCTGCACACGACCGGCGGCACGATCAGCGGGACGTTCAGCGACGCCGCCGACGGCGACGTCGCCGAGATCGACGCCTTCTGCGGCCCGAACTCGAACTTCACGCCGCTCCCGGTCCGGATCGGCTACACCGCGAACTCGATCACGGCGACGGCGCTCGGGACCACGACGACCGCGCTCGCGACGAACGTCGCCGCGCCGATCACGAACCAGCCCGTCACGTTGACGGCGAGCGTCACCCAGAGCACGGGAACGCCGTCGGGGACGGTCGCGTTCGTCGACGACCTCGGTTCGATCGCCGGCTGCGAGGCGCAGCCGGTCTCCCAGGGGACGGCGACCTGCACGACCACGTTCGACGAGGACCCCAGCCTCAGCGTGCTCGCGACATTCAATCCGGACGGGGTGTTCGCCCCGTCGGACTCGACCGGCGGCGGCTCGCTCCAGACGCTCACGTTCCCCGTCGGCCCCGACAGCAGCACGACCGCGCTGACGAGCTCGAGTCCCACGCCGGCGATCGGGACGAGCGTCACCTACACGGCGACCGTCGTGCCGGCGACCTACCCCGGCGGCCCGCGGCTGCCGGGCGGGAGCGTCGCGTTCTTCGACGGCACGACGCCGATCAGCTGCGCCGGCGCTGACGACGGGTTCGTCGCCGACCCGAACGCGGAGCAGGCGACCTGCATGACGAGCTACGCCGCGGCGGGCTCCCACGCGATCACCGCGCAGTACGCCGGCGACGACCCGGCGTTCACCGCGTCGACCTCGGCCGCGCTGACGGTGACGGTCCCGGCCGGCGCGCCAGCGCCGTCACGCCCCCGCCGCCGGTCGTCACGCCTCCGCCGGCGGCTCCCAAGCCGGTCGCCGGCAGCGGCGCGCCGAAGGTCGGGGTCGCCAAGGTCAGCGGATCGACCGCCAGCTTCGCGGTCGGCTGTGCGGCGGGCGGCGCGAGCTGCACGGTCAGAGCCCAGCTGACGACGACCGTCACCGTCCTCGGCAAGAAGGACAGGCACGTGAAGAAGACGGTCGTGCTCGGCACCGCGACGGTGACCGTGGCAGCCGGCAAGCGCAAGAGCGTGAAGGTGACGCTCAACGCCGCCGGCAAGAAGCTGCTGGCCAAGCGGCACACGGTCAAGACGAAGCTCACGATCACCCGCAGAACGGGCGGCAGAACGAGAACGGTCTCCGCCAAGGCGGTCACGTTCAAGGCCGCGAAGGCGAAGGCGAAGCAGAAGGGCTAGGGACCCGCGCCGCGCGAGACCCCGGGGACTGGCACATCGGACAGGTCCCCGGGGGCGCGGCGCGCGGAGAGACTGGGCGGACCCCAAGCAGGAGGTCGCCCCGGCGTCCCGGCGCTCTGGGCGATCCCGGCCGGCGCGGCCGAGGACCGCGTGATCGTCGGCATCCACGGTGGCGGCTACGCGTGCGGGTCGATCTTCAGCCACCGCAAGCTGTACGCCCACCTCGCCGCCAAGGCCGGCTGTCGCGCGCTGCTGCTCGACTACCGGCGCGTGCCCGAGCACCCGCACCCCGCGCCCGCCGAGGACGTGCTCGCCGCCTACCGCTGGCTGCTGGAGGAGCAGGGGATCCCGGCTTCCCGCCGATCTACCTGACGGCCGGCGGGAGCGAGAACTTCACCTTCGCCACCCGCGCGCTGCTCGACCACGCGCACGACGCGGGCGTCGAGGCGCGGCTGGAGATCGTCGAGGAGATGCAGCACGGCTTCCAGCTGATGGCCGGCGCCGCGCCCGAGGCCGACGTGTCGATCGCGCGGCTCGCCGCCTGGGTGCGGCCGAAGCTGGGGTTGGCGGAGCGGTAAGCGGGCGACGCCCACCAGGAACTGCCCCTCATCACTTACCTGGGCCGGGATACCGACGAATAACGAGAGACGTTCGGGGCCTGCTCACTCCAAGCGGCCGACTTGCCGGGGACCTAGCTGACGTGCCTGGGGACGTTCCGAACGGGTTGAGGTAGGTCCG
>JAATFK010000423.1 GCA_015655225.1 Solirubrobacterales bacterium
CGTCAGCTCCGCGACGGGGTACTGCGCCTGCGCGACCGCCATGCCGTAGCCGGGCGTGATGATCACCGTGCTGGCGTTCGTCAGCAGCTCGGCGACGCTGGCGGAGTCGATCTCGCGGTGCTCGCCGTAGTCGGTGTCGGCGGAGGCCGGGGCCTCGATGCCGAAGCCGCCCGCGATCACCGAGATGAACGAGCGGTTCATCGCCTGGCACATGATGTAGGACAGGTAGGCGCCGGAGGAGCCGACGAGCGCGCCGGTCACGATCAGCAGGTCGTTGTTGAGCAGGAAGCCCGACGCCGCCGCGGCCCAGCCCGAGTAGGAGTTGAGCATCGAGACGACGACCGGCATGTCGCCGCCGCCGATCGACGCGACGAGGTGCCAGCCGAGCGCCAGCGCGACCGCGGTCATCAGGATCAACAGCACGAGGCTCGGCGAGCTCACGAACAGGACCGTCAGGACCACGAAGACGACGAGCGCGCCGACGTTGATGTAGTTCTTGCCGGGCAGCATCAGCGGCGCCGATCTGATTCTCGCCGACAGCTTCAGGTAGGCGACGATCGACCCGGTGAAGGTGACGGCGCCGATGAAGATGCCGATGAAGACCTCGGCGTGGTGGATCCCCAGCAGCGAGCCGGCGAACTCGGTCTGACCCGCCTTGTGCTCGACCGAGAAGTAGCCGCTCCAGCCGACCAGCACGGCGGCGAGGCCGACGAAGCTGTGCAGCAGCGCGATCAGCTCGGGCATGCCGGTCATCTCGACGACGCGAGCGCGCCAGAGGCCGATGCAGGCGCCGATCACGATCGCGATCACGAGCAGCACGACGGCGATCGCCGCGGCGTGCTCGGTCGCGACGGCGATCGTCGCGGCGAGCGCGATCGCCATCCCGGAGATCCCGAAGGCGACGCCCTGACGGGCCGACTCGTGTCTGGAGAGCCCGGCCAGCGAGAGGATGAACAGCAGCGCCGCGACGATGTACGCCGCCGTCGCGATCGACTGGGCGTTGATGGTGGCGGTGACGATAGATGCAGTCATGGATCAGCCTCTGTTGAACATGCCGAGCATGCGCCGGGTCACGGCGAAGCCGCCGAAGACGTTGATCGAGGCGAGCAGGATCGCGATCGTCGCGAGGATCCGGATGATCGTGTCGTCCTGCTGGCCGAGCTGGAGCATCGCGCCGACGACGATGATCCCGGAGATCGCGTTGGTGACCGACATCAGCGGCGTGTGCAGCGCGTGGTGGACTCTGCCGATGACGTAGTAGCCGATCACGATCGCCAGCATCAGCACCGTGAAGTGGGTCGGCAGCGGGGCGGGCGCGAAGGCGTTGATCAGCCCGAAGGCGAGCAGTCCGGCGGCGATCGCGGCGTATCTCACCCACGCCGGCCGGGGCGCCTTCTCCGGGACGGCCTCTCTCGCTGCCGGCGCTCTGGCGGCCGGCGCGGCCGACACCTGCACCGGGGGCGGCGGCCAGGTTCTCTCGCCGTCGCGCACGACGGTGATCGAGCGCTGGACGACGTCGTCGAAGTCGAGCGTCAGCTGCCCGTCTCTGGCCGGCGTCAGCAGTCTCATCAGGTTGACGAGGTTCGTGCCGTAGAGCTGGGAGGCCTGTGCCGGGAGGCGGCCCGCGAGATCGGTGTAGCCAATGATCGTGACGCCGTTCTCGGTGACGATCGCCTCGTCGGCGACCGAGCCCTCGACGTTGCCGCCCATGCCGGCGGCCATGTCGACGATCACCGAGCCGGGCTTCATCAGCGCGACCTGCTCGGCGGTCAGCAGCTTCGGCGCGGGCCGGCCGGGGATCAGCGCCGTCGTGACGATGATGTCGACGTCGGCGGCCTGGGCGGTGTAGAGCTCCGCGGCGAGGCGGTTGTAGTCCTCGCTCGTCGCTCTCGCGTAGCCGTCTCTCGACACTTCCTGCTCGAGGTCGACCGCGAGGAACTCGCCGCCGAGCGATCTGACCTGATCGGCGACCTCCGGGCGGGGATCGGTCGCGCGCACGATCGCGCCGAGGCTGTTGGCCGCCGCGATCGCGGCGAGGCCGGCGACGCCGGCGCCGGCGACGAGCACTCTCGCGGGCGGGACCTTGCCGGCGGCCGTGACCTGGCCGGTGAAGAAGCGGCCGAAGACGTGGGCGGCCTCGATCACGGCGCGATAGCCGGCGATGTTGGCCATGCTGGAGAGGACGTCGAGCGACTGCGCGCGGCTGATGCGCGGGACCGCGTCCATCGCGAGCGCCGTGATCGGCCGCTCCGCGAGCGCCTCTACCAGCTCCGGTCTCAGCGCGGGAGCGAGGAGGGCGACGATCGTCGCGTGGTCGGCGAGCTTGCCGATCTCCGCCTCGGTGGGACCGTTGACCCGCAGGACGATCTCGCCGCCCCAGGCCTGCTCGGCGCTTCCGACCGTCGCTCCCGCCGCGACGTACGCATCGTCGGTGAAGCTCGAGAGCGCGCCGGCGCCGGACTCGACGAGCACGTCGTAGCCGAGGCCTACCAGCTGTCTGACCGTGGCCGGCGTGACGGCGACGCGCGTCTCTCGGGCAAACGTCTCGCGGGGCACTCCAATGAGCATCGAGATTCTGACTCCTTGTGACGGCGGTTGCACGTAGGGGCGGTCGACCAGGCACTGCGCCCCGTCGCCGTACCCCCGGGGCGACGGTAGAAAATACTCGAAACGTCGCGAATCGCCGGCAAGGGCGGTCCGATCGTCCGTCACACGGGGCGATCGTCCGTGCCGCGTGCGTCAGCGCGTCGCGCGCTTCGCGTGCGCGTGCTCGGGGCGACGCGGGGGCCGGCGCGCGATGGACGTGCCCGGCGCACGACCACACGGGCGCGCCGGCGCGCCCGTGGAAGCTCAGCATCGTGGTCGACTCGAACTTCGCGTCCCGGCCGGCCGAAGAGGAGCCGCCCCGCCATCAGCGATCCGTCCGCGTCGAGCACGAAGGCGTCCGCGTCCTCGCCGACGATCCGCCAGCCGACGAACGTGCCGGGAACGTCCCGAGCGATCGGCGCTTCGGGATCTGAACCCGGGGCGGACCAGCCCGAGGGGGCCGCGGTGCCGACGCTAACTCCGTGGGCCCGCGTCCGTTCGCGTCGCGGTAA
>JAATFK010000493.1 GCA_015655225.1 Solirubrobacterales bacterium
GTAGTCGGAGACCGCGTCCGCGCCCGCCGGGCCGGTGAGGCCGATCGGTCCGGGATCGCCCTGCGGCCCGGTGTCGCCTCTCGCGCCGTTTGTACCGGCCGGTCCAGCGGGACCCGTGGCGCCGGTGTCGCCTCTCGGTCCGGTGGGACCGGTGGCGCCGGTGTCGCCTCTCGGTCCGGCGGGGCCGGCCGTTCCCGAGCTCGTGCCGGCCGGGCCGGTCGCGCCCGTCGCGCCGACGGGGCCGGTAGCGCCCGTCGCGCCCGGCGTGCCGTTCGCCCCGCGCGCGCCGGTCGCGCCACGTGCGCCCGTTCTGCCGGTCGCGCCCGTCGCGCCACGCGTGCCGTTCGCGTCCCAGGAGATCTTGCGCTGACCGCTCGGGCAGCTGGCCGAGGCGCTCGTCAGGTTGAGCGTGTGGTAGTTCCCCGCGACGCAGGCGTAGAGCCGCTTCGGCGCCGTCGTCGAGGTGACCTGGTCAGCGACCGCGTAGGCGGAGCCGCCGAGCAGCAGGAACAGCGCCGCGAACGCGATCGCATGGCGACGCAGCAGTGAGAGCACCTTCGACACAGGGGGCCCCTTCCGGGAGGGAGACGTTGAGCCGCCCCCGTGCCACGACGGCGCGGGAACGGCGTTGTGCCAACGTCATCGACGCCCGCGAGCGAAACCTGAAGCGCGGCTACAGCAGCGCGATGGCCAGCGGTCCGAGAGCGGCGAACGACGGTGCCGTCAACGAGGAGCCCGCGTCCGGCGCCGGCGCCGCTCAGCCGCCGTGGCTCGCCTTGCCGCCCTTGCGCCCGGCCGCGACCTTCTGGGCGTGGTTGCCGCCGCTGCCCGAGCCGCTGCTTCTCTTCGACTGGCTCGAGCCGCCGCTGTGGCTGTGCTCGCCGCCTCTCTGCGAGGCGTTCGGCGTGTTCGCGATTCTCGCCGCGCGCTCCTTGCTGAAGCCCTTCTCGCGCAGGCCCTCGTACTGCTTGTCGTCCTTGATGCTGGGTCCGTGATCTCTCGCCATCGCCGGCTCCCTTCACTCGCTTCGACCGACTGACTACAAGACCAGCTACCCGCGCCGGACCGCGCGCACGCATCCTTCGGCAGCTTCCGGGCCAAGGCCTACAACCACTACGACCGCCGCGACGACGGCTGGACGAAGGTGGTCCTGAAGCCGGCCGCGTAGGCTTCGCGGCGTGAGCGCCGCGATCGAGAGCTGGGACAGCTTCGGCGTCGTCGTCGGCGGCGCCAGCGGCGCTCGTGCTCGGCGCCCTCGCCGGCGTCGTGCTGGTCGTGCTCGGCCGCCGCGCGCGCCAGGACGTCTCGGTCGGTGGCGTCGACGCCCGTCTCGCCCGGCTGCTCGACCGCGCCTCGCCGAACACGGCGACCTCGATGCTGACGCTGGTCGCCGGCGTGACGTTGGTCGTCGGGCACGGCGGCCGCCTCTACTGGCTCGTCCCCGCGGTGCTGCTGGCGTTCGTCAGCGGGACCGCGAACGCATGGCTCCTGCTCGTCCGCCTGCCGGCCTGAGCGTCCATCCGTTTCTACAGCGTAGAATCAATCCGATGCCGCGCGGTCGCCGTCCCGTCCTCTCCCGCGAGCGCGTCCTCGCCGGCGCTCTCGAGCTGGTCGACCGCGAGGGGCTCGACCGCTTCAGCATGCGCCGGCTCGGCAGCGCCCTCGGCGTCGACCCGATGGCCGTCTACCACCACGTCCCCGACCAGGGCGCGCTCTTCGACGGCCTGCTGGAGCTCGTCTACCAGGAGACGCGCATCGACCCGCCGACCGGCGACTGGCAGGCGGACGTGCGCACGCTCGCGCGGGCATTCCGCGCCGCGCTCCTCGCGCACCCCAACGCCGTCGCGCTCGTCGCCACGCGCCCGCCCGTGACCGAGGGCGCCTTCGCGCTGGTCGAGGCGGCGCACGAGGCGCTCGCCCCCGCGCGCCTCTCGCCGCAGGACGCGGCCGACGCCGTGGATTGCGTCGGCCGGCTCGTGATCGGCCACGCGATCGCCGAGGCCGGCGTGCCGCCGGACGCCGACGGCGACGCGCGGGAGGAGGAGCACGACCTTGCCCAGGCCGCGCTCCTCGCCGAGCGCTTCCCCCGGCTCGCGGCCGCCGAGCGGGCCGGCGTCGCGCACGACCCCGAGCGCCTCTTCGCGCTCGCGCTCGACGGCCTGCTGCTCGCGCTCGACGTGCGCGCCGCCGGCGCCGGATGACAACAAGTCTGCACCCCTAGAAGGGGAGCAGATCTGTTGTGTTCCCACTCACGCCAGCACACCGTCGAGCCAGTCGAACGTGCGCTGGTGCACGAGCGTCCGCGCCGATGTCTCGCAGTGGCCGCCGGCGCCCTCCGCGGCGGTGTAGCGGACGGCGGTCCGCGCGCACCGCAGCGCGTCGTAGACCCGTCCCGAGGTGAGCGAGAGCGGGTCGCCCTCGGCGCTGCCGACGAGCGTCGGGCAGTCGATCAGCTCCGCGCGTCCCGCGAGCGTGTAGTCGCCGATCGCGCGGAAGTAGTCCTCGACGGTGTCGAGGCCGTGGACCATCAGCGCCCGCTGGCCGAGCGCCCATGCCATCCGCGGCTGGGCCGTGACCGCCGCGATCACCGGCGCGAGGCGCTCGTCGCTGGCCTCCGAGAGGTGGGCGATCTCCTCGTCGTCGAAGCCGAACGCCCGCAGACCGCCGGCCATCTGGCTGACGAGGTCGAACTGGGCGGGGTCGGTCACGAGCGCCGCCAGGCGTCCTTCGCCGCTCGCCCCGCGCGGCGCGAGGTAGCCGCCGAGGCTCCAGCCGATCAGCGCGACCCGCTCGGGGTCGACGCCGGGGAGCGTGAGCGCGTGGTCGAGCACCGGCACGATCACGGTCTCCCAGTCGGGCCGCATCACGAGCCCGCGCTCCAGCAGCGCCGCGCCCTGGCCGGGACCGTCGAACAGCAGGCAGTGGTAGCCGCGCCGCAGCGCCGGCACGGCGTGCGCGAAGTACAGCTCGCCGACGAGCGAGTCGTAGCCGTTGTTGGCGACCAGCAGCGGCGCCGTCTCCTCGTGCGCGCGGATCAGCCAGCCCGGCAGCGTCCTGCCCTCGAACGGGATCTCGACGCGCTCGGCGGGATGGTCGAGATTCGCCAGCGCGCCGGCGAACGCGTCGTTCGCGGCGGCGACCGTCTCGCGCAGCAGCTCCGACGGGTGGCGCTCGAACAGGAAGGGCGTCGCCGTCCGCAGGTAGTTCGACGCGCGCAGGTACGCGTCGGCGGCGCTCGCGTGCCGGCCGGCCGCGGCGCTCTCGCGCGCGATCGCGGCGACCCGCTCGCCGGTCGCGACCCAGGCGCGGTGCCAGCCGTCGCCGTCGCCCGGCTCGACGCCGTCCATCGTGACCGCGCACTCGCCGAAGTCGGCGCCGCCGAACGGCGTGTGCGAGAGCGCCCGCACGGCCCACGTCTCGAACTGCTCGTCCTCGCTGAACATCGTCGCTCCTCCTCGCTCGATAGTTTTTCTACACCGTAGAGAAATTCACTCACGAGCGCAACGACGACTGCCCGAGGCGGTCGGAGAACGCCGGTGCGCCGGGTCGCGCGCCGGGCGGTCCGGGGTGCGACCGAGGCGGTCAAGCTCGGCCCCGCGACCGTCGATGGGACGGACGGATGGGCCACCAGGACGACCAACGGACGATCGCGTTCAGCGCCGCCGCGATCTACGCCGGCGCGGCCTTCGTGGGCCTGGTCGAGGCGCTGATCCCGGGCGGCGACTCCGGCAACACGCTGCTCGGGCTGATCGCGCTCGCCGCGACGCTCGCGCTGCTCGTGATCGGCCCCCGCCTGCCCCGACCGGCGCTCGCGCTGCTCGGCCCCGCCGGCGTCGTGCTGATCGGCGTCGCGCTCTCGGAGACGACCGCCTACGGCGACGGCGCCGTCCTCTACATGTGGCCGGTGCTGTACACCGCGCTCTTCTTCGGGCTGCGCGGGACGATCGCGATCGTCGCCTGGATCGCCGTCGTCCACGCTGTGGTGCTGCTCACGCTCCCCGCCGGCCACGGCAACGTCGACCGCTGGATCGACGTCGTGACCGTCGCCTCGGTGGTGGCCGTCGTTATGCGCGTGCTGGTGCTCCGCAACGAGCGGCTCGTCGAGCGGCTCGCGACCGAGGCGCGCGTCGACCCGCTGACCGGCCTGCTGAACCGCCGCGGCTTCGACGAGCGGATCCGCGCCGAGGTCGCCCGCGCGGTCCGCGAGCACACCTCGCTGGCGCTCGTCGCCTTCGACCTCGACCACTTCAAGGACGTCAACGACGAGCACGGCCACGAGGTCGGCGACCGCGTCCTCGCCTGGACCGGCACGCTGCTGACCGAGCAGATCCGCGGCATCGACATCGCCGCCCGGATCGGCGGCGAGGAGTTCGTCGTCGCGCTGCCGCGCACCGACCTCGCGGCCGCGTGCCGGCTCGCCGAGCGCGTGCGCCAGGCGTTCGGCGACGACGGCGCCGGCCGGGGCCGCGCCCGCTTCGGGATCGCCGACGAGCTGACGCTCAGCATCAGCGGCGGCGTCGCCGCGACCGTCGCACCGGTCGACGTGCACGCGCTGCTGGAGGAGGCCGACCAGGCGCTCTACGCGGCGAAGCGGACCGGCCGCGACCGCATCGTCACGACCGACGACACCGCCTGCGTGCACGTGCGCGCGGGCACGCTCGAGGGCTAGTGACCCCGCCTACCGCGCGCGCTGCTCGTCCGAGGTGCGGGTGAGCGCGTCGGCGAGCGCCAGCGCGAGCGCCGCCGCGACGAACGCCCCGATCACGATCAGCCCGTCGCGGAAGGCGGCGGCGAAGTCGCCGTGGGAGCTGGCGAGCGTCGAATAGAACATGCTGCCGGTCACCGCGATCCCGGCGGCCGAGCCGATCCGCTGCCCCGTCTGCAGCACCCCGCCGGCGCTGCCGGCGCGTCTGACCGGCACCTGCGAGAGCGTCAGCGTCTGGTTCGGCGAGATCACGAGGCCGCCGCCGAGCCCCGCGAAGAACAGCGGCAGCGCGGTCCACAGCCCGACGTTCATGCCCGGGTGGTCGTGCACCGCGATCCACACGCCGGCGAGCCCGATCAGCACCGCGCCGCGGCCGAACGCGACCAGCTTGCGGCCGCGCCGCAGCACCTGGCGGCTGCCGAGCGACGCCATCAGCGCGGTGCCGACCGCGAACGGCGTCGCCGACAGGCCCGCCTTCCAGGCCGGGTAGTGCAGGCCGATCTGGAGGTACTGGGTGAAGATGAAGAAGGTGCCGGTGAAGCCGGCGAAGTAGAGCAGCCCGACGCCGGAGCCGAGCACGTAGGAGCGGATTCTGAAGAGGTCGAGGCTCACGACCGGCTCGCGCGTGCGCCCGTAGCGGCGCTCGTGCAGCACCCACGCGACCAGCAGCACGGCGGCGACGCCGAACAGCGCCGGGCGCAGCGGGCTGTGCCAGCTGCGCTGCTCGACGAACGGCACGAGGATGCAGACGACGACCGCGCCCAGCAGCACGACCCCGAGCGGGTCAAGTGCCGTTCGTCTCTCGTCCGCGCTCCGCGGCTCCGGCGCCGGCAGGTAGCGGCGCGCCAGCACGAGCGCGAGCGCGCCGACGGGGACGTTGACGAAGAAGACGGCGCGCCAGCCGTCGTGGGTCCCGAACAGCGCGATCAGCGCGCCGCCCAGCAGCGGCCCGATCGCGGTCGAGATGCCGACGGTCGTGCCGAAGAAGCCGAACGCCTTGCCGCGCTCCTCGCCCGAGAACATGCTCTGGATCAAGCCGCTGATCTGTGGTGTCACGAGGCCGCCGGCGAAGCCCTGCAGCAGCCGCGAGATCACGAGCACGAGCGCGGAGGGCGCGAGCCCGCAGCCGACGCTCGCGACGACGAAGAGCCCGACGCCGAGCATGAACAGCGGCCGTCGGCCGCGCGCGTCGCCCATCCGGCCGGCCGGCACCAGCAGCAGCCCGAGCGTCAGCGCGTAGCCGGAGACGATCCACTGGAGCGCGTTGTCGCCGGCGCCGAGGCCGGTCTGGATGCTCGGCAGCGCGACGTTCACGATCGAGACGTCGAGCAGCGTCATGAAGCCGGCGACGAGGCAGACCGCCAGCGCTCTCCAGCGGTTCGGATCGGGTGCTCCCTCGTCCACGCCCTGCCCCTCCCCGCAATCGTGCTCTGACCAACGTCCTTGCCGCAGCTCGGCATCGTGCCATGCTGGGTTCGCCGCCAATCCCGACCGGAAAGATAAAGATCGGGACGATTCAATAGACGTTGAACTGGATCGGCTTTATCGTGTTTAGGCATGACCGGCGAAGCAGACCTCGCAGCGATCGGCACACTGCTCGCGGACAGAACGCGGGCGACGATCCTCCTGACGCTCCTCAACGGGGGCCTCACCTCCGCCTCGGCGCTCGCCGAGCGCGCTGAGGTCTCGCGCTCTCTCGCCAGCGCGCATCTGCGCAAGCTGAGCGAGGGCGGCCTCCTGACGGTCGAGCCGAGCGGGCGTCAGCGGCTCTACCGGCTCAGCAGTCAGCGCGTCGCGGACGCGCTGGAAGTGCTGCTGTTGCTGGCGCCGCCGTCGGAGGTGCACTCGCTGCGCCAGGCCAACCAGGGCGACGCCCTGCGCCGCGGGCGCCTCTGCTACGACCACCTCGCCGGTCGCGCCGGCGTCGCGCTGACGCACCAGCTGCTCGAAGGCGGGTTCCTCACGCGCGCCGCGAACGACTTCGCGATCACCGCCAGCGGCGAGCGCGCGCTCGCCGCGCTCGACATCGACGTCGCGGTGCTGCGCGCCCGGCCCCGCCCCGTGACACGCGCGTGCCTCGACTGGAGCGAGCGCGACCACCACCTCGCCGGCAGCCTCGGCGCCTCGCTGACGGCCGAGCTGCTGCGCCGCGGCTGGCTCCAGTCGCGCGAGGCGAGTCGCGTCGTGTCGGTCACCGACGTCGGCCGCGTCGAGCTGGAGCGCCACTTCGGGCTGCGGCCCGACGCGCTCGAGCTGCTTCCCCAGGTGCCGGTGAGGGCGGCCGCATGAGCACCCACGATCACGAGAACGGCCACGCCCATCCGACGGACGCCGGCACCGAGGCGTGGCACCGCAAGCTGCACCACACCGGCCACGACCAGCTGAGCGAGGAGACCGCGCAGACGAAGGGGATGCGCCGCTACGAGGCGATCTCCGGCAAGCGCAACGGCTCGCGCAAGATCTGGATGGGCCAGAACCGCGTCGGCCCGGGGATGGTCTCCGCCGACCACCACCACGGCGAGGCCGAGACCGGGATCTACGTCGTCAGCGGCCACCCCGTCTTCGTCTTCCTCGAAGACGGCGACGAGCGCTGTATCGAGACGGGGCCGGGCGACTACGTGTACGTCCCCCCGTTCGTCCCGCACCGCGAGGAGAACCCCTCGCCCGACGAGGAAGCCGTCGTCGTGCTGGCGCGCAGCACGCAGGAGGGCATCGTCGTGAACCTGCCGAGCCTGCGCGCCGAGGTTCCGGAGCTCGACGAGCTGATCGCCGAGCTCGCGGACGAGACCAGTTGACGCCGCGGCGCGCGACCCGCGCGCCGCCGCCCCGCAGCACCGACCGACCTGAGACCTCTCAAGGAGAATCCCGCATGCCTGTCGAGTTCATCGGCCTGATCACGACCCGTCCCGGGTCGGAGATCGAGGTTGCCCCGGGTCCGCCCGTCGACCCCGCCTACGTGCGCAGATTCGCCCGGGCCCATGAGGAGGCCGGCTTCGACCGCGTCCTGATCGGCTACGCCTCGACCCAGCCCGACGGGCTCCAGGTCGCCGCCCACGCGGCCGCGCACACGGAGCGGCTCTCCTACCTCGTCGCGCACCGCCCCGGCTTCCTCGCGCCGACCGTCGCCGCCCGCGCGTTCGCGACGCTCGACCAGCTCAGCCAGGGCCGCGTCGCGCTCCACACGATCACCGGCGGCAGCGACAAGGAGCAGGCCCGCGACGGCGACTTCTCGACGAGAGAGCAGCGCTACGCGCGCTCCGCCGAGTTCCTCCAGATCCTCAAGCGCGCCTGGACCGAGGACCAGCCGTTCTCGTTCGCCGGCGAGCACTACCGCGTCGAGGACTTCCTCTCCGACGTGAAGCCCCACCAGCAGCCGCGCATCCCGATCTACTTCGGCGGCTCCTCGCAGGCCGCCTACGACGTCGGCGGCGCCGAGGCCGACGTCTTCGCGCTGTGGGGCGAGCCGCTGGCCGAGACGGCCGAGCAGATCGCCAGCGTCCGCGCCGCCGCCGCGGCCGCCGGGCGCACCGACGGCGGGCCGCGCTTCAGCGTCTCCTTCCGGCCGATCCTCGGTGCCACCGAGGAGCTGGCGTGGGAGCGCGCGCACCGGATCCTGGAGACGAGCACGGCGAACATCGCCGCCGTCCGCAAGAAGTTCGGCCCGATGATCTCGGGCGCCGACGGCCCCCAGAACATCGGCTCCCAGCGGCTGCTGGCGGCGGCCGCGAAGGGCGAGCTGCACGACCGCGCGCTGTGGACGCCGATCGCCGCGGCGGTCGGCGCCTACGGCAACACGACCGCGCTCGTCGGCACGCCGGAGACGGTCGCCCAGGCACTGCTCGACTACGTCGACCTCGGCGTCACGACGCTGCTGATCCGCGGCTTCGACCCCTACGAGGACGCGATCGACTACGGCCGTCAGCTGCTGCCGCTGGTCCGTGCCGAGGTCGAGCGCCGCGACGCGGCGGCCCCGGCGCTGGTCGGAGCGACGAGCTGATGCGGCGCCTCGGACCCGCGGCCGGGCTGCTCGGCGTCGCCGCCACGGCGGTCGTGCTGAGCGCCTGCGGCGGCAGCAGCGCGCCGAGCACCGCGAACGTCGGCAGCTCCGGCTCGACCGGCTCCTCCACGAGCGGAGGCGACGGCGGGACCCTCAACTGGGCCAGCAGCGCGCCGACCTCGTGGGACCCGGTCACCTCGGCGGCCGGCAACGACGTCACGAACCTGAGCCTCGTCTACGAGGCGCTGACGCGGCTCGGCCCGACCGGCGACGCCGGCCCCGGGCTCGCGACCAGATGGAGCTTCTCCAGAGACGGCAGAACCTTCACGATGACGCTCCGCGGCGGCATCAGATTCTCCGACGGCACGCCGTTCGACGCGCAGGCCGTGAGAACGAACCTCGACCGCGGCGAGCACGAGTCCGACTCGCTGATCGCGCCGCAGCTGACGGTGATCAGATCGATCGACGTCGTCAGCCCGACGGTCATCAGACTGCACCTGAGCGCGCAGGACTACGGCCTGCCGCTCGTGCTCGGCGGCAAGACCGGCATGATGGTCAGCCCGAGAGCGCTCTCGACGAACGTCAAGGGACTCGCGACCAAGCCGGTCGGCGCCGGGCCCTTCACGCTCACCTCCTACGTGCCCGACGGTCAGGCGACGCTCGTCAAGAACCCGGGCTACTGGGACGCGAGAGACATCCACCTCGCCGGCGTGAACCTCAAGTTCATCGCCGACCCGCAGGCGGTCCTCTCGGCGCTCCAGAGCGGCCAGGTGCAGCTCGCCCTGATCCCCGGGACGCAGGTCAGCGCGGCCAGATCGGCCGGCCTGACGGTCGACCAGTTCCCCAGCCTCCACGTCGCCAGCATCGAGGTCAACGACAAGATCAGACCGTTCGACAACCCGCAGTTCGTGCAGGCGGTCAACTACGCGATCGACCGCAGAGCGCTGGTGCAGACGCTCGCCGGCGGCTACGGCACGGCCGACGACGAGCCGTTCCCGCCGAACTACGTCGGCTACGAGCCGTCGGTCGCGAACTACTACTCGCACGATCCGGCGAGAGCGAAGGCGCTGCTGAGACAGTCCGGCTACGACGGCACGCCCGTCACGATCACCTGGTTCCAGGCGCCGACGCTCGACTACCAGGCGGAGAGCGAGCAGCTGCAGGCGCAGCTCGCGGCGGTCGGGATCAAGGCGTCGATCAAGTCCGCGCCGGCGGCGGAGGCGGCCGCCCTCGTCTACGTCAGACACACCGTCGCGTTCAACCCGAACGGGATCGTCGGGCGCGAGTCGCCGCTGCAGATGCTGAACATCCAGTACGCCGCCAACGGCCTGCTGAACCCGGGCCGCGACGCCACCCCGGCGCTGACGCAGGCGCTCGCGGAGGTCGCCAGATACCCGCTCGACGACCCGCGGTACGCGCCGGCGCTGAGAGCGGCGACCGCCCAGGCGGTCAGAGACAGCCCGAACATCATGCTGTTCACGCAGCCGTTCATCTTCGCCCGCACGTCGAAGCTGACCGGCCTCAAGGGCTACATCGTCTCGCCTCGCCTCGAGGGGGTGCGTCTCGCCAAGTAGGCGAGGCGCGGCGATCATGGAAGCCAGCTCCCTCACCCGGTGGCGGACAGGTGCGGCGCGCGCGAGGGGCGCGCGCCGCGCCGCCCGCACGCCCCGATGGATCGCGTCGCTGCTCGCGCTCGGCGCGCTGCCGGTCGCGCTGATCAGCACGCTGATCATCTTCCTGCTGACCTACCTCTCCAGCGCCAACCCGGCGGCGCAGAAGCTGGGGGAGACGGCGACCCCCGCCGACATCGCGAAGCTGAACCACCTCTGGGGGCTCGATCGCGGCTTCTTCCCCCAATACTTCTCGTGGCTCGGCCACGCCGTCCAGGGTGACCTCGGGCGCTCGTGGTTCACCGACATCCCGGTCTCGACGAGCATCTGGCAGCGGCTCCCGGTCGACCTCTCGGTGACGCTCGTCGCGATCGTGCTGGCGATCGCGATCGGCTTCTCGGCCGGCATCGTCGCGGCCGTGCGGCGCGGCGGGATCGTCGACCGCGTCGTCACGGCGATCTCGTCGGTCGCGGTCACGATCCCCGTCTTCTGGATCGGGATCATGCTCGTCGTCCTCTTCGCCGTGCAGCTCGGGTGGCTGCCGGCGACCGGCTACGAGCCGCTCTCGACGGGCTTCTGGTCGTGGCTCAGCCACGTGCTGCTGCCCGGCTTCTCGCTCAGCCTCAACGTCGCCGCCGTGATCGCGCGCCAGCTGCGCAACTCGCTCGTCGCGACGCTGGAGGAGAACTTCGTCGTCGGCGCGACCGTGCGCGGGCTCTCGCGTCGCCGGATCCTGCTCGGCCACGCGCTGCGCAACGCCTCGGCGCCGGCGATCGCGTCGCTCGGCCTGGAGCTGCCGCAGCTGCTCGGGGCGGCGGTCGTGACGGAGACGATCTTCGCGCTGCCGGGCCTCGGCCAGTTCGCGCTGAACGGCGCCGAGACGCATGACGTGCCGGTGATCCAGGGCGTCCTGATCGTGATGGTCGTGCTGGTGCTGATCTCGAACCTGGCGGTCGACGCGCTGCTCGGCTGGCTGCGACCCGCGAC
>JAATFK010000663.1 GCA_015655225.1 Solirubrobacterales bacterium
CCTAACGCAAACCAGTAACAGGCGCGGTGTAGATGCAAGGTATGTTTGCGGGCCTTTATCTATAACCGGCGAATACGATAGAGGAACTGATGGCGTAATAGACCGCGACGGGTGGTATACACAGGCGGCTTATTTTGTTATTCCTAAAAAATTACAATTAGCTGCAAAGTATGATACTTATGATCCAAGCAAGGCCATTGATACAGATAGAAGTAATTGGTATATAGGAGGCATAAATTATTTCTTTAACAACTGGACAAAGCTATACGTTAATTATACCTATAAGCGCGAGGAAACCAGTTTGCAAACAAGAAACAACTTATTAGCTGCGGAAATACAGGTGCAGTTTTAATTACACCTGTTTAAGAAATAAATTCAACTGCGCTAACAAAATCTAACGTTCGTAATTCCTGCAAAATTGAAAGAGTACCTGCATTTTTGTTGGAGAGCTTTTGTATGGAAATCCTGATCTGATCGGTTTCATCACTTACGGGTGATATTTTCATTTCTTTAACTACGATATTATTCTTCTTTAAAATATCCTGTACTGATTTAAAATCAACCCGGTTCTGCTGAACCGTCAGGATCAGGCCATTGTATTTATTTCGGTTAAATACCCTGTTTTCAATTGGTGGAGTTCGCCCGCGAGTGGATCGCCGAGAACCGCGCCGGGCAGGAGAGCTTCAGACGGATGCGCGAGGAGCAGGCCGGCCACCAGGTCGAGGTCGTCGGCAAGGAGCTGCGGTCTCAGATGGACTGGATCGATACCGCCTTCCACGAATAAGTAGGACCGCCGGACCGACCGGCTCGGGTCCGACCTACCCGAGCCGGTCCAGCAGCTCCTCGACCGCGACGGTCGTCAGCCGGCGCACGGCGCGGGCCTCTTCGGCGTCGACGCGGGCGCGCAGCAGCTCGGTGGACGTGATCGCCGCGAACTGCTCCATGAAGCGCACGCACTCGGCGAGCGTCGAGCCGGCGAGCGTCGCGGCGTCGAGGAACTCGACGGTCACCTCGATCGCCTCGCGCGTCGTGCCGCTCCCGATCGCCGTGCAGAAGTCGTTCAACCACAGGACGGCCCTCGTGCGGCCGCCCGCCAGCGCGAACCAGCCGGGGCTCCAGGTCTCGTAGGTCGCCCGCGCGACGCGCTCCAGCAGCACCGGTCCGTTGCGCTCGATCAGCAGCGCCGCCGCCGGCAGCATCGTCGTCGGCAGGTCGAGCGCCCGCAGGCTCGGCCGCCTCCCGCGCTCCTGCGCGAACCGCTGCACGTCGATCCGGCGGAAGCGGCGGTGCCCGCCGCTCGTCCGCGAGCCCCGCAGCACGCCCTCGTCGGCGAGCCGCCGGACCGTGCTGGCGGAGACGCCGAGCGCCTCCGCCGCCGCGCCGAGCGATATCCACGCCTCGCGCTCGTCCAGCTCCGCCTGCACATGCCGGGCCGCGTCGGGCGTCGTCGCCGTGTGGAGCGCGCGCAGGTCGAGCAGCGACGCGATCGGCGCCGGCCGCGCGACCAGATAGCCCTGCACCGCGTCGACCCCGGCGCTGCGGACGGCCGCCAGCTGCGCCTCCGTCTCGACCCCCTCGGCGACGACCGTCAGTCCGAGCGCGTGCCCCATCCCCAGCACCGCGTCGACGATCGGGATCGGATCGAGGCTCGTCGTCACGGCACGGATGAACGAGCGGTCGATCTTGAGCGAGTCGAGCGGCAGCCGCGAGAGGTAGGCGAGCGACGAGTAGCCGGTGCCGAAGTCGTCGAGCACGATCTTCACTCCGAGGCGCTTGAGCGCCGCCAGCGTCTCTACCGGCCGGTCGCTGACCTCCATCACGGTCGACTCGGTGATCTCCAGCGCGATCGACGCGGGCGCGATCCCGGTCGCCAGCAGCGCCGCCGCCACGCGGTTCACGAACCCGCCGGAGCGCAGCTGCCGCGCCGAGACGTTGACCGAGATCGCCGGGTGCGGCTGCGGCGGCGCGAGCGCGCGCCAGCGGGCGCTCTCGCGGCACGCCTCCGCGATCACCCAGTCGCCCAGCTCGACGATCAGGTCAGAGCGCTCGGCGACCGGGATGAACTCCGACGGCGGCAGCGTCCCGCGCGTCGGGTGCTCCCACCGCAGCAGCGCCTCGACGCTCGTCACGTCGCCCCGCCGCAGCGAGACGATCGGCTGGTAGTGGAGCGAGAACTCGTCGTGCTCCAGCGCGGCCCGCAGCTCGCTCTCCAGCCGCAGCTGGCGGGCGGCGCGGTCACGGCCGGCGGCGCGGCCGATCGCGCAGCGGTTGTCGCCCAGCGCCCGCGCTCTCTGGAGCGCCGTGTCGGCGTCGCGCAGCACGCCGCTCGCGTCGGAGGCGCCGCGCGCGAAGCCGATCCCGACGGACGCGCTCAGCCACACCTGCGTGTCGCCGACCAGCAGCGGCCGGCTGATCGCCTCGATCAGGTCGTTGGCGGCGCTGATCGCGTCCAGCTCGCTCGTCACGTCCTCGCACAGCAGCACCAGCTGCGTCCCCGAGAAGCGCGCGAGCCGCTGGCTCGCGGGCAGCCGTGCCGAGAGCCGTGCCGCCAGCTCCCGCAGCACGTCGTCGCCGGCGTGGTGGCCGAGCGCGCGGTTGACCTCGTCGACGCCGCGGACCTCGCTCAGCAGCACCGCGATCTGCCCGTCGCCGATGCGGCGGGCGCCGTGCACGAGCGCGGCCGACAGCATCGTGTCGAAGCCGTGCCGGTTCGGCAGGCCGGTGGTCGCGTCGGTGCTCGCCTGGAACGCCAGCAGCCGGCACAGGTCCTCGCGCCGCACGATCGCCGCGACGAGGTTCGCGGCGGTGCCGAGGAAGAGCGCGTCGTCCGGGCTCCACGCGCGCGGTGTGCGGGCGTGGAGGCTGAGCACGCCGGCGCGCTTCAGCACGCCCGCGATCATCCCCTCGGGCGCGAGCGTCGCCGCCAGGCTGCTGCGGATCCCGAGCCGGGCGGGCGTCGCCGGGGCGTGCTGCTCCAGGCGCCAGTCGTCGACCACGAGGCAGCCGCGCAGCGGGTCGGGCGGGCAGGCGGTGACGAGCTGCGCGAGCCCCTGCTCGGTCAGCCCGTGCGTCGCCGGCAGCCGCACGCCGCCGTCGCGCTCGTCGAGCGCGATCGCCGCGCCGTCCGCCGGGAGCCCTTCGAGGACGCACGCGAGCGCCTCGCCGAAGGGCGGGGTGGCGACGTCGCCGCTGTCGACCACGAGCTGGCTCAGCCGGCCGAGCGCCGTCTGCCGAATCGCGGCGAGCGGCGCGTGCGCCGTGTCGGTCACCGTCGCGACGGTGGCGCCGGGGGACGCTCGGCCTGTCCGGTCACCTCGCCGGCCCAGGCGAACAGCTCCTCGGAGGGCAGCTGCGTGATCGTCAGCAGCTCGTCCATCGTGAGCGCGCGCAGGCGCTCCCCGCCGATCCGTTCGAGCGTGATGTCGACGCGTCCGCTCGCGAGCCCGCGCCGGAACCCGATCCGCAGCCCGAGATGCTCGAGCAGGCTCTCGCAGCGCGCCGCGGCGGCCATGTCGGCGGCGAGCGAGCGAGTCGACTGATCCGCCCGCGGGGCGGGCGTGGCGGCGGTGGATGCTGCGGTCGTGGTCATGCGTCTTCTCCTTGCGGCGGACGGGTGCTGCTCGTCGGTCGTCGGTCCCGGGGATCGGGGTCAGGGGGCCAGACGCAGCCAGTTTCGGTATGGAGTGGGGTTGCGCCAACAAGGTGGCAGGTTTCACCCCCCGGTCACATCGAATTGACACGTTTTACCCCCCCGCTGGGAGTTTTTCACGTCGATTTCGACCGCTTTCCTACCGTTCGCTCACCTGGCACTCAGAGAGCGCTCGGGGGACGCTCGGCGCACCCTCCGGCGAACGGCCGCCGGTCGCCTCGCGAGCCGCCTCCGATACTCTTGGCGGGCCGCCGTGACGACGACCGACCCTTCCATCGAAGAGGTGCCGATGACCGCTGTCCACCATCCCGAGCGCCGCGCATGAGCGACCGCCTGCGCATCCTCGTCAAGGAGGAGATCGCCGACACCGGCGTCGATCTCCTGCGCGAGCAGTTCGACGTCGACCTCGGTGCGGACTGGTCCGACGAGGACTTCCGCGCGCGCCTCGGCGACTACCACGCGATCCTGATCCGCTCGGCCACGACGATGACCGAGGAGCTGATCGGGCTCGGTACCAACCTGCGCGTGATCGGTCGCGCCGGCGTCGGCGTCAACAACGTCGACGTGGCGGCCGCGACGAAGCGCGGCATCATCGTCGCCAACGCGCCGCAGTCGAACGTCGTGACGGCGGCCGAGCACACGATGGCGCTGCTGCTGTCGCTCGCCCGCAACGTCCCGCAGGCCGACGCCTCGCTGAGAGCGCACAAGTGGGAGCGCTCGAAGTTCGGTGGCGTCGAGGTCTACGAGAAGACGCTCGGCGTCGTCGGCTTCGGCCGCATCGGGCAGCTCGTCTCCGAGCGTGCGAAGGGCTTCGGGATGCGCGTCGTCGCGTTCGACCCCTACGTCGGCGCGGAGCGCTACCGCGACCTCGGGGTCGAGAAGGCGGAGAGCTCCGCCGACGTCTACGCGGTCGCCGACTTCCTCACGATCCACCTCCCGGTCACGCCCGAGACGAGGGGCTGGCTGAACGCCGAGGCGTTCGCGCAGATGAAGGACGGCGTGCGCGTGATCAACTGCGCGCGCGGCGAGCTGGTCGACGACGCGGCGCTGAAGGACGCGCTCGACTCCGGCAAGGTCGCGGGCGCCGCGCTCGACGTCTTCCCCTCGGAGCCGATCACCGACTACCCGCTCTTCGACGGCTACCCGAACGTCGTCGTCACCCCGCACCTCGGCGCCTCGACGCGCGAGGCGCAGGACCGCGCCGGCCTGCAGACGGCCGAGCAGGTGATCGCGGCGCTGACCGGCGGGACCGTCACGACGGCCGTCAACATCCCCGCGATCGCCGCCGAGGACCTCGAGGTGCTCGGGCCGTTCGTGCCGCTCTGCCGTCAGCTCGGCCGCCTCGCGGTCTCGCTCTCGGAGGGCTCGTCGGTCGACGGGCTGGAGCTGGAGTTCCTCGGCCGTCGACACCATCGCGGTCGGTCTCCGCCGCGCCGCGATGGCGGTCGACGTCTGCTACGACGGCGACGAGGCTTTCGCCCGGGCGACGGTGAACCGCTACGACGTCGCCGTGCTCGACCGCGACATGCCCGGACGGACGGGCGACGAGGTCTGTCGCGCGATCCTCGA
>JAATFK010000301.1 GCA_015655225.1 Solirubrobacterales bacterium
ACCGTGGTCATGAAGTTCGGCGGGACCTCCGTCGCCGACGCCGAGCGCCTCAAGCGCGCCGCTCGCCGGATCGTCGCCCAGCGCGATGCCGGGCATCGCGTCGTCGCCGTCCTGTCCGCGCGGGGGAAGACGACCGACGACCTGATCCGGCTTGCCCAGGAGGTCTCGGACACGCCCGACCCCCGCGAGATGGACATGCTGCTCTCCACCGGCGAGCGGATCTCCTGCGCCCTCTGCGCGATGGCGATCAACGACCTCGGCCACAAGGCGATCTCGCTGACCGGCTCCCAGGCCGGCATCCTGACCGACACCTCGCACACGAAGGCCCGCATCCTCGACGTCAGAGCCGACCGCATCAAGGCCGCCCTCGCGGAGGACCAGATCGTCCTCGTCGCCGGCTTCCAGGGCGTCTCCACCTCGCGCGACGTGACGACCCTCGGGCGCGGCGGCTCGGACACCACCGCGGTCGCCCTCGCCGCCGCCGTCGGCGCCGACGTCTGCGAGATCTACACCGACGTCGCCGGCGTCTTCAGCGCCGACCCGCGGATCGTCCCGGACGCCCGCAGACTGCCGCTCGTCTCCTTCGAGGAGATGCTCGAGATGGCCTCCTCCGGCGCGAAGGTCCTCCAGCTGCGCTCGGTCGAGTACGCCCGCAACCACGGGGTCCGCATCCACTGTCGGTCGAGCTTCGACGACGGCCCCGGTACCCTTGTCGTCGGAGAGAACGAGACCATGGAGCACGCCCTCATCACCGCCGTCACGCACTCCACCGAGGAGGCGCGCGTCTCCCTGCTCGGCGTGCCCGACGAGCCCGGCGCGGCGGCCCGCATCTTCGCCGCCCTCGCCGACGCGAACTGCAACGTCGACATGATCATCCAGAACGAGCCGCTCGGCGCCGGCCGTCAGGCGGAGGTCTCCTTCACGGTCCCCCGCGAGGACCTGCGCGACGCCCACGCGGCGCTCCAGCCGATCATCGCCGAGCTGGGGATCGCCGCGATCGACACCGAGCCGGAGTCGGGCAAGGTCTCGATCGTCGGCGCCGGCATGAAGTCCCACCCGGGGGTCGCCGCGAAGGTCTTCGCGACGCTTGCGGAAGAGGGCATCAACATAGACATGATCTCGACCTCCCCGATCAAGATCTCGTGCGTGATCCGGACCGACCAGGTCCCGACCGCCGTGCGCGCGCTCCATGCCGCCTTCGAGCTCGGCGCCGGCGGGATCGAGGCCGAGCGGCCGATCGGCGAGGAAGCGCGCTGATGAGCAGCGACGCCGCCGGCTACCGCGTCGCCGTCGTCGGCGCCACCGGCCAGGTCGGCACGGTGATGCTCCAGCTGCTCGCCGAGCGCGCCTTCCCCGCCCGCGAGATCGTCGTCTTCGCCTCCGAGCGCTCCGCCGGCCGCACGCTCCCGGGCGGCCTCGTCGTCCAGCCGCTCGCCGACGAGACGATCCAGGGCTTCGACGTCGCGATCTTCTCGGCCGGCGGCGCCACCTCCGGCGAGTGGGCGCCCCGCTTCGCCGCCGCCGGCGCGGTCGTGATCGACAACTCCTCCAGATGGCGGATGCAGGACGACGTCCCGCTCGTCGTCTCCGAGGTCAACCCGGAGGCGCTCGACGACCACCACGGGATCATCGCCAACCCGAACTGCTCCACCATGCAGATGGTCGTCGCGCTCAAGCCGCTGCACGACGCCGCGGGCATCGAGCGGCTCGTCGTCTCGACCTACCAGGCGGTCTCCGGTAGCGGCAAGAAGGGCGTCGACGAGCTGCTCGGCCAGGCCCGCGCCGCGATCGACGGCGATCCGCAGCCGGCGCCCGCCGCCTACGCCCACCAGATCGCCTTCAACGTGTTGCCGCACGCCGGCACCTTCGCTCCCGGCGACGACCACACCGACGAGGAGCGCAAGCTCATCAACGAGACGCGCAAGATCCTCGGCGACCCGACGATCCGCGTCAGCGCGACCTGCGTCCGCGTGCCGGTCGTGACCGGCCACTCGGAGGCCGTCAACGTCGAGCTGCGCGAGCCGCTCTCCGCCGAGGAGGCCCGCGAGCTGCTGCGCGCCGCGCCCGGCGTCACCGTCCTCGACGACCCCGCCGCCGGCAGCTACCCGCTCGCGATCGAGGCGGCCGGCAAGGACGACGTCTTCGTCGGTCGCATCCGCCGCGACCCCGGCAACGAGCGCGCGCTCGACCTCTGGGTCGTCTCGGACAACCTCCGCAAGGGGGCGGCGACGAACGCCGTCCAGCTCGCTGAGCAGCTCCACGCCCGTGGGCTGATCGGCTCCGCCGCGCACGTCGCCTAGGGCGACCGACGCGGCCCTCGCGCAGCGGATGATCGACCTCCACTGCCACCTGCTGCCTGGGATCGACGACGGTCCGGCCGAGCTGGACGGCTCGATCGCGATGGCCCGCGCGCAGCTCGCGGCCGGTGTCGGCACGGTCGTCGCGACGCCGCACGTCCACCCCGAGATGCCCAACGACGCGGCCGGCATCGCCGACGCGGTCGCCGCGCTGCGCGACGCGCTTGCCCGTGCCGAGGTGCCGCTCCACGTCGCCCCCGGCGCCGAGATCGACCTCGGGCTGGCGCAGGAGCTGCCCGACGAGGAGCTGCGCGCGCTCGCCCTCGGCGGCGGCCCGTGGCTGCTGGTCGAGGCGCCGCTCGTGACGATGCCGTTCACGCAGACCGGCGTCGAGCGACTGCTGGCGCGCGGCCACAAGGTCGTGCTCGCCCATCCGGAGCGCTCGCCGTCGTTGCAGCGCGACGTGGACGCGATCGCCCGGCTCGCCCGCTCCGGCGTGCTGATGCAGCTGACGGCCGGCTCGCTGACGGGTCAGTTCGGCCGCGCCGTCGAGCGCTTCGCGAACCAGCTGGTCGACGCCGGCCTCGTCCAGCTCGTCGCCTCCGACGCGCACAACGTCACGCGCCGCCCGCCCGGCCTGCTGCCCGCGCTGGAGCACGCCGGCCTCAGCGGCGCGGCGTCGCTCCTGACCGAGCTGGTGCCGGCCGCGGTCCTCGCCGGCGACCCGGTCCCGGTCGCGCGGATCCGCTCTCGCCGCCGCCGCGGCCTGCTCAGCCGCCTCGGTCGGCGCTAGGCCAGCGCCGGCGCCCCCACGACCGAGGTCGTCCAGTCGATCACCGAGGTCGGCTTGACGACGTGCTTGCCCATCCCCAGCTGCTTCGGCTCCAGCCCGAGCGCCAGCCCGACCAGCTGCGGCAGGTGCAGGACCGGCATCGCCAGCTCGCGGTTGACGACCTTGGCGGCGAGCGGCTGCTGCAGGTCGAGGTTCAGGTGGCAGAGCGGGCACGGCACGACGAGGCAGTCGGCCTCCGCGTCGGTCGCGTCAGCCAGGTGCGTGCCGGCCTGCTTCAGCGACGCCTCCTTGTTCATCGTGATGACCGGGAAGCCGCAGCACTTGTGCGTGCCGGCGTAGTCGATCACGGTGCCGCCGAGCGCCTCGATCACCCAGTGCAGGTACTGGTCGCGCGGGTGCTCGGCGTCGATCCCGAGGCGGTCGGTCGGCCGCACGATGTAGCAGCCGTAGAACGGCCCGACGCGGAGGTTCGTGAGCGGCCGGCGCACCATCCCCGACAGCCGCTCCAGCCCGATCTCCTCCACCAGCAGCCAGAGGAAGTTCTTGTTCGTGAGCCCCGCCTCGTACGTCAGCCCCTCCGCCTCCCGCAGCGTCTCGTTGACCTGCGCGCGGTAGTCGGCGTTCGCGTCGAGGCGCTCCTGGCACTCGCCCTGCGCGCCCTGGCAGGTCGAGCAGATGTTCATCATCAGGTCGGCGCCCTCGACCGCCTGCGCGAGCGCGAAGGTGCGCGCGTTGAGCGTGTCGGCCAGCTCCTGGTTGTGGTCGGCGATCACGCCGGCCCCGCAGCACGAGGCGCGGTCCAGCTCGACCAGCTCGATGTCGAGCAGCGGCGCGACCGCCGCCATCGAGCCGTGCAGCTCGGGGGTGAAGCCACGGCTCACGCAGCCGGGCCAGTAGGCGACTCTCATGTGCGCTCGCTTCCGTTGCTGGTGCCGGTGCTGGTGCCGTTGCCGTTGACGGAGGTCGTCGGGCTGTCGTCGACGCCGCTGACGTAGAGGTTCAGCTCGCGGCGCGGGTGGCGCGCCTCGACCGTCTCGGTGATCGAGCGGACCGCCGCGCGCGCGTCCTTCGGCAGTCTGTGCGGCGCGAGCGCGCCTCTCGGCGTGACCTTGCGGCGCAGCAGCGCGCGCGTGATCACCGGCAGCGAGCTGACCAGCTCCTGCCCGGCAGCCGGGTGGAACTTGCCGAACCACGAGTCGCCGCCGTAGGAGCGCGGCAGCAGTTCGGCCTCGTGCAGCAGCCCGCCGGTCTTCACGAGCGTGACGAACGCCTGCTCGTGGCGGTGGCCGTTGTTGCGGTCGTCGATCCCGTAGTCGTCGCCCGCGAGCCGCCGCAGGCGCATGATCTGGCTCATCGGGGCGACGCCCTTCGGGCACGCCTCGATGCAGTTGAAGCAGTGGGTGCAGTCGTAGACCCCGTGCGGATCCTCGGCCAGGTCGGTCAGCCGCTGGCGCTGCTGCGCGTCCCGCGGGTCGCCGACGAAGCGGTACGCTCTCGCGCTCGCGGCGGGGCCGACGAAGAGCGGGTCGACCTCCATCGAGAGGCAGTCCG
>JAATFK010000088.1 GCA_015655225.1 Solirubrobacterales bacterium
CGCGAGCGCGCGCTCGACCGCCGCCAGCAGGTTCTCCTCGGCCTTCGCGCCGAACCCTCTGAGGTCGCGGATGCGCTGCTGGCGCGCGGCCGTCGCGAGCGTCTCGAGCGAGTCGATCCCCAGCTCCTCGTAGAGCCGGCGCGCGCGTCTGGGACCGAGGCCCGGGAGGCGCGTCATCGCCAGCAGGCCGGCCGGGAACTTCGCGCGCAGCTTGACCGACTGTGGGATGTCGCCCTCCTCCAGGAGCGCGACGAGCTTCGTCTCCAGCGTCGCGCCGATCCCCGGCAGCTCGGTCACACGGCCGGCGCGCGTGAGGGCGGCGACGGAGGTCGAGGCGTCGCGCGCGACCTTCGCCGCCGTGCGGTAGGCGACGACGCGGTGGATGATCGCGCCATCCAGCTCGTAGAGGTCGCCCAGCTCGTCGAACGCGGCAGCGATCTCGCTGTTGGTCGGGTCCGCCATCCCGACACAGCCTAGGATGAACGGACACGGTCCGTCCACTCGCGCTGACGGGCTACTATACTTTGTGAAGTAAAGAGTGCGAATCCGTCGAAGGAGCCACAATGGCAGGCACCATCACCGAGGTCACAGACAACAACTTCCAGGCCGAGGTCATCGAGAACGACGTTCCGGTGCTCGTCGACTTCTGGGCGCCCTGGTGCGGACCGTGCCGCATGGTCGCTCCGGTGCTCGAGGAGATCGCGAGCGAGCGCGGCGAGGCGCTGAAGATCGTCAAGCTGAACGTCGACGACAACCAGCAGACCGCGATGAACTTCGAGGTCCTCTCGATCCCGACGCTGATCCTCTTCAAGAACGGCGAGGTCGCCAAGAAGGTCGTCGGCGCCTACCCGAAGCGCAAGCTCGAGGCCGAGCTGGAGCCGGCGCTGGCCTAAGCGCCCCGCCGGCGGGCGGCTCGGAGCGAGCCGCCCCCCCTGCCTCACTCCTCGACGTGGCGACGCAGCCGCGCGAGGCGATCGTCCCACTGCGCCCCGACGCTCGCCATCCACTGCATGGCGTCGTCGAGCGGTGCCGGCGTCAGGCGGTAGCGCGTCTCGCGCCCCTCGCGCGCCCCGCTGACGAGGCCGGCCGCCGCGAGCGTCGCGAGGTGCTTGCTGATCGCCTGACGGGTGATCGGCAGCTCCTCCGCCAGCGCTGACGCGGTCGTCGTCGGCTGACTCGCGAGCGCGCGCACGACCGCGCGCCGCGTCGGGTCGGCGAGCGCCGCGAAGACGCTGCCCGCGTCGCCGGGCGGCAGGGGCGGGAGCGGCTGGGCGTGCGCCCCCACGTCAGACTCGGGCGACGGTCGCCGCGAAGCAGGCGCAGAGGGCCGCCATGCGCGGCGCCCACGGGCTCGCGGCGGAGGCCGCGGCCGGGGCGACCCGCGCCGAGCTGTCGCGCAGCGCCGCGGTGCGAACCTCGACGACCGTCACGCGCGTGCCCTCCTCGACCTCGTCGAGCGTCAGCTCGACCAGCGACTCCTCGCCGTCGCGGTCGTCCTCGTCCCACCAGCGGAACGCGAGCCGCCGCTGCTCGGCGCACTCCTCGACGACGCCGACGCGCGCCTGCCCGTCGTCCCAGCGGAAGCTCGCGGCGCCGCCGGCGCGCGGGTCCAGCTCGACCTCGTCGGCGAGCCAGGCGGCGAGCTGGGCGGGATCGGTGACCGCGTCCCAGGCGCGCTCGCGCGAGACGGGCAGCACGACGGCGCGGTGCACGGCGGCGGCGGCTTCTGCGGACATCGGGACGGCCTCCTGTTTGTGCAACTGAACGGTTGCGCTAGTCTAGCGCCATCGAATGCGCAACTCCAGGGTTGCGGACAACCCCAGTCAGCCAGCCAGAAGGAGCCCGACATGCCCCTCGTCCCCATGGTGATCGAGCAGAGCGCGCGCGGAGAGCGCTCGTTCGACATCTACTCGCGCCTCCTCAACCAGCGCGTGATCTTTCTCGGCCAGCCGGTCGACGACCAGATCGCGAACCTCGTCGTCGCCCAGCTGCTCCACCTCGAGTCCGAGGACCCCGACAAGGACATCTCGCTCTACATCAACTCGCCCGGCGGCGAGGTCTACTCCGGCTTCGCGATCTACGACACGATGCAGTTCATCAAGCCGGACGTC
>JAATFK010000134.1 GCA_015655225.1 Solirubrobacterales bacterium
CCTGGTCGCGGTCGCGCTCTCGGGGATCAGCCGGCGCGCGGGCGCCGACGACGTGACGATCGGGATCGCGCTCGCCTTCGTCCTCGGCATGGGCGTCTTCTTCCTCGACCGCTTCAACGCGGGAGCAGGCGGGGCGGAGGGGATCGTCGCCTCGCGCACGCTGTTCGGCTCGATCTTCGGGCTCAGCGGCGGCGCGGCGCTGCTCGCGGCGGCGGTCGCCGCCGGCGTCTGCGTCGCCCTGCTGCTGATCGCCCGGCCGCTGCTCTACGCGACGGTCGCGCCTCACGTCGCGGGCGCGCGGGGGGTGCCGGTCCGCCTGCTCGGCGTCGCGTTCCTCGCGCTCCTCGGGGTGCAGGCGGCGGAGGCGACGCAGGCGGTCGGCGCGCTGCTGCTGCTCGGCCTGCTGGCCGCGCCGGCCGGCGCGGCGCACCGCCTCACGGCGAATCCGTACCGGGCGATGGCGCTCTCGGCGCTGATGGCGCTGCTGTCCGTCTGGGGCGGGATCGCACTCGCCTACGCGGTCCCGTCACTGCCGCCAAGCAGCGCGATCGTCGGGATCGCGTGCGGCTGCCACCTGCTGGCGACGGTCGCGACCTCGCGAACAGGGCGGGCGCTGGACGATTGACGCGTCGCCGTCCGCGGCCCCGGTACACTCGCGAACCGATCTCGACTAAACCGGTCGGCTTTGACCTGTATCTCGAACCGTCGCCGAGGAGGCGCATGCTCACGATGCTCACGTCCCGTCGTCTCGCCGTCGTGCCGCTTGTGCTCCTCGTCGCGCTGCTGCTCGCCGCCTGCGGCTCCTCCTCGAAGAAGAGCTCCGGGTCCGGCTCCGGCACGACGACGACGGCGTCGACCACCGCCACGACGGCCGCGGCCGCCTGCTCCAAGGGCGGCCTCTCGCTCGTCAAGTCGGGCCGCCTCACCGTGGCGACCGACCAGCCGGCCTACCCGCCGTACTTCGAGGACAACAGACCCGCGAACGGCAGAGGGTTCGAGAGCGCCGTCGCCTACGCGATCGGCAAGCAGCTCGGGTTCGCGCCGAGCGAGGTCTCGTGGGTCGTGGAGCCGTTCGACTCCTCCTACGCGCCCGGCCCGAGAAGATTCGACTTCGACGTCAACGAGATCTCGATCACGCCCGAGCGCGCGAGACACGTCGACTTCTCCTCGGCCTACTACACCGCGCCGCAGGCGGTCGTTGCGCTGAAGAGATCGTCCGCCGCGAGCGCGACGAGCCTCTCGGCGCTGGCGCACACGCAGATCGGCGTCCAGATCGGGACGACGAGCCTCGACGCGGTCAACGCCAGCATCAAGCCATCGAAGCAGCCGAAGGTCTTCAACGACTCCAACGACGTCGTGCGCGCGCTCAAGCAGGGGCAGGTCGACGCGATCGTCGTCGACCTGCCGACCGCCTTCTACATCACCTCGGCGCAGGTCGAGAGCGCGGAGATCGTCGGCCAATTCAACGCGCCGGGCGGCGACCAGTGGGGCGCGCTGCTCGCGCACGGCTCGAAGCTGACGACGTGCGTCTCCAGAGCGGTCGACCAGCTCCGTTCCTCCGGCCAGCTGAAGCAGATCCAGGACCGCTGGATGGGCGCCGCGGCGGGCGCGCCGCGGCTCCAGTAGCCGCCGGGTCGACGGGAGCGCCAGCGTGACGGAGATCGACCCGCGGGACCGCCGCGCCGTGCGGGAGGCGGCGCGGCGGCGGCGCCACCGCCGCGGCGCCGCGGTCGCCGCGCTCTCGTCGGTGGTCGTGCTCGGCGGGCTCGCGCTGCTCGTGCTGACGAGCCCGGGTTGGCCGAACGTGCGCGACACGTTCTTCTCGTGGTCGTCGTTCCGGCACAGCTTCCCGTCGATCCTCCGGGGCTTCTGGCTCGACGTGCGGCTGTTCGTGGTGGTGGAGGCGATCGTGCTCGTGCTCGGTCTCGTGATCGCGCTCGTGCGCACGACGCGCTCCCCGGCGCTGTTCCCGCTGCGGCTGCTCGCCGCCGTCTACATCGACGTGATGCGCGGCATCCCGACGATCCTGCTCGTCTACCTCGTCGGCTTCGGCGTCCCAGCGCTGGAGCTGAGCGGTCTGCCGAGCGACCCGGTCGTGCTCGGCGGAGCCGCGCTCTCGCTGTCCTATGCGGCTTACGTCGCGGAGGTCTACCGGGCGGGGATCGAGTCGGTCCACCCGAGCCAGCGGATCGCCGCGCTCGCGGTCGGTCTCAAGCAGCGCCAGGTGCTGCGCCACGTCGTCC
>JAATFK010000352.1 GCA_015655225.1 Solirubrobacterales bacterium
CATCGCCAGCGTCTGCAGCGGCATCGGCATCCGCGGGCCGGGTGGGAGTCCTTCGATCACGGTCGCCATGGCGAGCGTACCCTCTTGGTCAGGACCGGCGCACGAGCGACTCGAGCCGGTCGATCACGTCGTAGTAGCGGGTCGGCGCGACGCGCACGAGCAGGTCGAACGCGACCGCGTCGGGGCCGACGAGGATGCGCGAGCGGCCGCGTCTCACGCCGCTGTGGATGATCTCCGCGGCCCGTTCGGGCGTCGTTCTCGCGATCGACGCGAACTCGCGCGTGGCGGTCGCGTGGTCGGGGGTGCGGTTGCGGAAGTCGGAGCGGAAGCGGGCGTTCGCGACGATGTTCGTTCTGACGCCGCCGGGGTGGACCACGACCGCGTGGACGTTCGTGTCGCGCAGCTCCTGGCGCAGCGCCTCGGTGTAGCCGCGCACGGCGAACTTCGAGGCGCAGTAGGCGGTCTGGTGCGGGAAGCCGATCAGGCCGAAGACGCTCGACGTGTTCACGACCACGCCCGCGTCCTGTCTCAGCAGCAGCGGCAGGAACGCGCGCACGCCGTGCACGACGCCGTTGAAGTTGACGTCGGTGACCCACTCGTCGTCCTCGGGGGCGGCGTCGGCGACGCTCTGGAGGACCGTCACGCCGGCGTTGTTGAAGACCATCCCGAGCGGCGCCGGCGCCCACTCCGCGACCGCGGCGGCGAACGCCATCTGCGCCTGGCGGTCGCGCACGTCGAGCTTGCGCGCGAGCACCGGGCCGTCGATCGAGGCGGCCGTCTCCTCCAGCCCCTCCTCGTTCCAGTCGGCGAGCGCCACCGGGCAGCCGTGGGCGGCGAGCCGGCGGGCGACCGCGCGGCCGATCCCGGAGCCGGCGCCGGTCACGACCGCGGTGCGGCCGTCGACGAGCGGCGCGGCGGCGGAGCGGCGGCTCACGCGCGGCTCCCGCGAGCGCCGGCGGGGGCGGTCGGGTGGTCCTGGGCTGTCACGTCGACCGGCATCCGGGCTCCTCTCGAACAGCGCGGTACGCGCTTGTACCAGGGCGACTGTACGCCTGGTTTGACCTTCGGTCAAACGGGAGCCGCCAGGTCTCGGTCGTCCGGGGTGGTTGGAAAGCAACCCTTGGGTGTGGCGGCGCTCGAATCCCTGACCAGGGCGGGCGTCTCCCTCGTACCGTGGTGCATGTCCCCCATGAGCAGCTCCGAGTCGATCACCCAGCAGCCGTCGCCCTCGTTCTCGGCCGAGGGCGCGCTCGACGGCCGCCGCTACGTCCTGCGGCTCGTCGGCGAGTTCGACCTCGCCGCGATGCCGAAGGCGCACGCCGGCCTGGCCGAGGCGCTGTCGAGCGACTGGGACCAGCTCCTGATCGACCTCTCCGGGCTGACGTTCCTCGACTCCAGCGGGCTGCGCTTCGTGCTGGAGGCGGCGACCAGATGCGAGCAGTCCTACCGCGACGTGGTCCTGCGGCAGGGGCCGGACGGCGTCCACCGCGTCTTCGAGCTGACCGGGCTCTCCCGGCGGCTGCGCTTCGTCGCCTAGCGGCTCAGAGGTCGAACCAGACGACGACGCCGCCCGGCTCGTCGTCGATGCCCCAGTCGCGGGTGATCGCCGCGACGATCCCGAGGCCCCAGCCGCCCGACTGGTTCGGGTGCTCGACGACCGGGACGAAGCGCGGGCCGGGGCCGCGCACGCCGACCCGCAGCCGCTCGTCGCGCGCCGAGATGCGCAGCTCGAACGCGCCCCGGGCACTCGCCTCGCCGTGACGCACGACGTTCGTCACCAGCTCGGAGGCGGCCAGCTGGGCGGAGGGCAAGCGGTCGTCGTCGCCCAAGAACCGCGCGAGCGCCCGCCGGGCGCGGCCCGGCGCGGTCGCGTCGACCGGCAGCGCGAAGGTCAGCTCCCCGCGGAAGGGATCCGTTCGCATGCGTCCCGCGATGACCGTCTGCTCGCGTTCCATGACGCCAGCGCTACCCGGGGAGGCGGCGGCCCATCCGCGCCACGTCCGCGGACCGCCGCGCGGTGGTCGCGAGCGCCGATGCGGCGACGGATCGCCGTTTACGCCGCCGCCGGCAGTGGCACCTCCGTGAGTCGCTCGCACGCCGCCAGCAGGTTGTCCTGCAGGGCGACGTCGTGGGCGGCGGGAGCGGCCGCGCGCTGGCGGCGGTGGTAGAGCAGGGTCCCGCTGAGGTCCGTCCCGGGCGCGTCGCCGACCGCCAGCCAGGCCTGCGTGTCGGCGCCCAGCTCGGCGTCGTCGGGTGCGCCGGCGCCGCCCATCTTGGTCGCCACCCAGCCGGGGTCGACCGCGTTCGAGCGCACCTGCGGCCAACGCCGCGCGACCGCGAACGCGAGCATCGCGTCGTACAGCTTCGAGTCGCTGTAGGCCTGGAGGCCGTCCCAGCGGCGCCGCTCCCACTGCAGGTCGTGGAATTCGGGGCGGCCGGAGGTGTGGAGCCCCGAGCTGAGATAGACGAGCCGCTGGGGCGGCGCGATCAGCGCCGTCAGGAGGTAGGGCGCGAGCACGTTGATCTGGAAGACGCGCTCGAGTCCGTCCTCGGTCGCGGTGCGGCGCGACTCGCGGTAGCCGATCCCGGCGTTGTGGATCACGGCGTCGAACGGGCCGGCCGCGTTCGCCGCCGCCGCCAGCTCGCGCGTCTCGCTGATGCTCGCGAGGTCGCCGGCGAGCGCGCCGGCGGCACCCGGCGCGGCCGCTAGCGCCTCCGCCGCCCGCGCCTCGCCGCGGGCGTGGAGGGTGACGGCGTGGCCGCCGGCGATCAGCTGACGCGCGGCCAGCAGGCCGAGGCCGTCGGCCGAGCCGGTGATCAGGATCGTGCTCATGGAGGTCGCTCCTCGTTCGCCGTCTAGACCAGGAGGGCGCCGCCGTCGATCGTGACGACGGTGCCGGTGGTGTACCCGTTGCGCATCAGGTGGGTGAAGGTCTCAGCCACGTCGGTCGCCTCGCCGATTCGCCCGACCGGAAGCGCGGCGGCCGAGGCCTCGTACATCCCCTCGCGCACGGTCGGGTCGAGCGAGTCCCACAGCGTCGTGCGGACGAGCCCGGGCCGCACGGCGTTGACGCGGAGCGGCGCCAGCTCGACCGCGAGCGCGCGCGTCAGGCCCTCCATCGCCGAGCAGATCATCGCGCCGACCGTCCAGCCGGCCGACGGTCGCGGCCCGGCGGTCCCGCTCGACAGGACGATCGAGCCGCCGGGCCGGATCGAGCCGTGGCCGTACTTGACGGCCGCATAGGCGCCCCACACGCGCACCTCCAGCGCGCGGGCGGCGTCGGCGACCGAGGTCTCGTCGAGCGGGCCGAGCTGGAGCGCCTCGCCGGCCGTGTAGACGAGGTGGTCGAAGCTGCCCAGCTCGGCGAACAGCGCGCGGATCGCCGCCTCGTCGGTGAGGTCGGCGACGCGGCCCTCGGCGTTGTCGGGCAGCAGCGCGAGCGCGGCGTCGACGCGCGCGGGGGTGCTGGAGACGACGACGGCGGCGCCGCCCTCGTCGGCGACCGCACCGGCGGTCGCGAGTCCGATCCCGGAGCTGCCGCCGAGGATCACGATGCGCTGGTCTCTGAAGGTCATGGTCCGTCTCGTTTCCGTTGGGTTGGTGTGAGCATCATGCGCCGCGCAGTGCCCGCCGTCCAAGGCCGATTCCGCGCGCTGTGATGCCGTTCGGGCATCAGACGGGTGTACCGTGAGGGGCGTGGACCTCGACCTCCGCAAGCTGCGCTCCTTCGTCGCCGTCGCCGAGCACCTGCACTTCCGCCGCGCGGCCGAGGCGCTGCACATCGCCCAGCCGGCGCTGAGCCGCCAGGTGCGGGCGCTGGAGCGCGACCTCGGGGTGCAGCTGTTCGAGCGCGATCAGCGCTCGACCGCGCTGACCGCCGCCGGCCGCCAGCTGCTCGACGACGCCGGGCCGCTGCTGGCGAACGCGGACGCGGCCCGCCGCCGGGTGCAGCGAGCGGCGCGCGGGAACCGCCACCTGATCGTCGGCTTCCGCTCCGGCGTGACCGTGACGGCCGCCACGCGCCGCTTCGCGGAGCTGCGGCCCGACGTCACGGTCGACGTGCGGCAGATCGAGTGGGACGACCAGGAGGACCTGCTGCGCAGCGGCCGCGTCGACGTCGCGTACGTGCGCCGGCCGCTCGACGAGCGCGGGCTGCGGGTGATCCCGCTCTACGCCGAGGAGCGCCTCGTCGCGCTGCCGCGCCTCCACCGGCTCGCCGGGAGCGCGACGCTGTCGGTCGACGCGCTCGCGGCGGAGCCGCAGCTGCGCTACCTCGAGCCGATCGTGCTGCCCGACGGGAGGCAGACCGCGTCCGCGCTGCGGTCGGTCGAGGAGAAGCTGGAGCACGTCGCCAGCGGCCACGGCGTGATCATGCTGCCGCGCTCGGTGACCGAGTACTACTCGCGGCCGGACGTCGTCTACGTGCCGGTGCACGACGCCGAGCCCGACGAGGTGCTGCTCGCCTGCGAGGCCGGCCGCCGCTCGAAGCTGCTCGGCGACTTCATCAGCGCCGCCGAGCAGGTCGTGGCGGAGGCGAGCGCGGCGCCCGCCGGCGCCGTCGCGGTCGCAGCCGGGTGAGGGTCGCTATCGTCGCCGCCGTGCCGCGACGCTCCTGGTCCGTCCTCGTGCTGCTGCTCGTGTTCGCCGCGACCGCGCTGGCGGCGTGCGGCGGCTCCTCCTCGAAGTCGGCGACCACGGCGACGAGCGGGAAGGGGAGCGGCGGGGGCGCCGCGAAGGCCGCGGCAGCTCGCAAGCGGCCGGCGAGCCGGGCGCCCGCGCTGCACACCGGCAGCTACAAGGGCCGCGTGCCGATCCTGATGTACCACGTCATCTCGACGCCGACGGCCGACGCGCCCTACCCCGAGCTGTGGACGCCGAGAGCGGCGTTCGCGGCGCAGATGGACGGGCTCGCGAGAGCCGGCTGGCAGGCCGTCACGCTCCAGCAGGTCTACGACGCCTGGCACGGCGGCACGGGGCTGCCGGCGAGACCGTTCGTCGCCTCCTTCGACGACGGCTACCTGAGCCAGCTGACGAACGCGGCGCCGGTCCTCTTCCGCCACCACTGGCGCGGCGTCCTCAACCTCGAGGTCCACAACATCATGCAGGGCGACCTGACCGCCGGGCAGGTCAAGCAGCTGATCGGCCTCGGCTGGGAGATCGACGCCCACACGCTGACCCATCCCGACCTCACGACGGTCGACGCGTCCCGCCTCACGAGCGAGGTGAGCGGCTCCCGCGCGGCGCTGAGAAAGCGCTTCGGGATCCCGGTCGACTTCTTCGCCTACCCCGCCGGCCGCTACGACGCGGCCGCGCAGGCGGCCGTCCGCGCCGCCGGCTACTCGGCCGCCGTCACGACCCAGCCCGGCATCGCCTCCGCCGGCGACGACGCGACGATCCTCCCGCGCGTGCGCGTCGACGGCGACACCTCGCCGGCGACGCTGATCTCGGAGATGAGCGGCGGCGACGCGCTCCCGAGCAGCGGCGCGTCGGGATGAGCGGGTCGCTGCGCCTGCGCTCCGCGCTTGTCGCGGCCGTGCTGGTCGCGGCGCTCGGGCTCGCGGCCGGCGCCGGCAGCGCGGCGGCCGCCCCCACCCGGACCGTCACGTTCGTCAACGCGCTCTCGCAGACGATCTGGGTCGCCGCCGCCCAGCAGTCCGCCCAGCCGTCGCTCCACACGACGGCCTGGACCCTGAGAGCCGGCAGACGGATCTCGATCCGCGTGCCCGACCACTGGAACGGCCGCTTCTGGGGCCGCACCGGCTGCCACTTCGACCGACACGGCCGCGGCCACTGCGAGACCGGCGACTGCGGCGGGCGCTTCCAGTGCATCGGCCAGGGCGCGATCCCGGCGACGCTCGCGGAGTACGACCTCGACGCGTGGATGGGCCTCGACTTCTACGACGTCAGCATGGTCGACGGCTCGAACCTGCCGATGTGGATCAACATCCTGCACGGCAGGACGAAGGACCCGATCACCACGCACGGCTGCTCCGCGAAGGGCTGCACGAGAGCGGTCGCCTGCCCGGCGGCGCTGCGCGTGCGGGTCGGCGGCCGGACGGTCGGCTGCGGCTCGGCCTGCTCCCGCCTCGGCGGCGACCGGTACTGCTGCCGCGGCGAGTGGGCGAGCCGCCAGGCGTGCGACCCGGCGCGCTGGCCGGTCGACTACGCGGCCGTGTTCAAGCGCGCCGAGCCGTTCGCCTACTCCTACGCCGACGACGACGCGACCAGCACCTTCACCTGCGCCGGCGGCTGCGACTACCGCATCACGTTCGGGCTCTCGCCCTGAATCACGCGTCGCGCCGTCGCCCTATGATCCGGCCGCGATGACTGATCAGGACCCCACGATCAGCGAGCTGGTCGCCAACAACGAGGCGTTCGCGGACGCGCTCTCGCCGCAGCACCACGACGTGCGCCCGCGGCGGCAGCTCGCGATCGTGACGTGCATGGACTCGCGGCTCGACGTCTTCGCGGCGCTCGGCCTCGACATCGGCGAGGCGCACGTGCTGCGCAACGCCGGCGGAGTCATCACCGACGACGTGATCCGCTCGCTGGCGGTCTCACAGCGCAGGCTCGGAACGCGGGAGGTGATGCTGATTCACCACACCGATTGCGGCATGCAGAAGCTGACCGACGACGGGTTCCGTGCCGAACTGCAGGCATCCACCGGCGTCTCGCCCGCGTTCGCGATCGAATCCTTCATCGATGCGGAAGCGGACGTTCG
>JAATFK010000457.1 GCA_015655225.1 Solirubrobacterales bacterium
CCGCCGTTGGTGATGAAGCACTTAGAGCCGTTGATGACCCACTTGTCGCCCTTCTTGACGGCAGTGGTTCTCATCCCCGAGACGTCGGAGCCGGCGTCCGGCTCGGTCAGGCAGAAGGAGGCGAGCAGGGGCGCCTCGGTCAGGCGGCCGAGGTACTCCTTTCTCAGCTCGTGCGAGCCGCCGAGGATCAGCGGCGCGGTCGCGAGGCCGTTGCAGCCGACCGACGTCTGGATGCCGGAGCAGCCCCAGGAGAGCTCCTCCTCGATCAGACAACCGTCGAGGTAGCCGACGCCGGCGCCGCCGTACTCCTCCGGGATGTGGGTGTTCATGAGTCCCACTTCCCAGGCCTTCTCGATGATCTGCTGCGGCCAGGTGCCTTCTCTGTCGAAGTCCCAGGCGACGGGGCGGACTTCCTTCTCGGCGAAGTCGTGTGCCAGCTCGCGCAGGTTTCTCTGCTCGTCGGTGAGGGTGAAATCGACCACGTTCGTTGACTCCTTGAAGCTTTGCCGGGGGGCCGTGGCGCAGTCGGGCACGCCTACGGGAGCATCAGATTGACTGGTCAGTCAATCGTGCAAGAGTAGCGAAGCCGGCGGGTGACGACAAACGCCTGGCGCCACCGCCCCGCGCGTGCTCCAGAATCCGAGGTGGATGGCGGGAGCGTTCGAGATCGTCGTGTTCGTGGTCGTCGGCCTCGCGGTCGTGATCGGCCTGCTGACGTTGCGCGGCCGCGGCGGCAGCTACGACGGGATCGGCGCTGGCGCGTTCGCGCTGAGCGACGAGCGCGACGGCGAGGGCGGCGCCGCGCCCGAGGACGCCGAGGCGGAGCTGCGTCAGCTGGTGGCGGCGCGCAACCTGCGCCGCGAGCGGCGCGGCGAGGCGCCGCTCGACGTCGCCGCCGAGCTGGCGGCGCTCACGGGCGGCGACGGAGCCGCCGGCTCAGGCGCCGCCGCGGTCGACCCGGAGCTGCGCGCCGAGGTGCGGGCGCTCGTGGAGGCCCGCAACGAGCGCCGCCTGCGCGCCGGGAGAGCGCCGCTCGACGTCGAGGCCGAGGTCGCCCGCGAGCTGCGTCTGCTGGGCGGCGGCTGAGCGGTGCGCGCGGCCGCGCGGGGGGTCGCGCGGGGCGGTCGCAGGAGAGGCGCGTCGCCGCTCGCCGGTCCGTCCGGCGAGCAGGTACTCTCCCGCTCATGCCTGCACCACGTCGCTTCGACCTGGACGAGTTGACGCTGCGCCCGGGGACCTATGTCAACCCGCAGACCGAGGTCCTGATCATCGTGGACGACTCGGCCGAGGTCGACCAGTCGTCCTTCCCGCCCGACGACGCCGAGGGCGCCGACTGGGTCCTCGTCTCCGACGAGGTGCCGGTCGACGACGCGGCGCGCGACGAGCTGCTCGAGCGCTTCACGGTCCGCTACCACGAGGGCGGCGCCCCGTCGGCCACGGCCGACGGCGACGACCCCGAGGACCCCGACGACGTCTTCGACGAGGACGAGGTCGAGGAGCTGTAGCTAGCTCAGCGCGGCGTTCTGCCGGGCGGAGTCGACGATCTGCTCGAAGTGCGTGATGACGCCGTCGCTGACCGTCACGACGTGCGCGAAGCGCGCCTCGAACGCTCTGCCGGTCGCTCTGAAGGTGCCGCTGTAGGTGCCGATCGCGACCACGTGGGCGTCCTCGTCGACCAGCAGGTCCGGGATCGCTCTGAAGTCGTCCCACTCGCCGCCGATCCGGGCGAAGACGCCGTTCAGGACCTCGTCGGGGGAGCGGTAGGTCCCTGCGAAGACCGATCCCTCCGCCTCGATCCACTCGACGTCGCCGGCGAGCAGCGCCAGCGCGGCGGGCAGGTCGCCGGTGGCGACGCCGGCATAGAACTGTTCGAGCGTGGCCTTCGCTGACATCTGAGAGCTTCCTTGCGTTCGCGGGCGGGGACGGCGCGGAGCGTAGCGCTCAGGCGAACGCGAAGGAGAGCGCCATCACGCCGTAGACCGCGAGCAGCAGCACGCCCTCGAACCAGGTCGACTCGCCCTCGTGGGTGACCTGGTTGGCGATCAGGATCGCGAGGATGAAGCCGCCCAGCTCGAAGCCGTTGAAGACGAGCGGCATCGGGCCCGGGCCGATGAAGAACGAGCAGA
>JAATFK010000130.1 GCA_015655225.1 Solirubrobacterales bacterium
ACCGCGTCGGCGACCTCTTCGGGCTTGGCGTTGCGGCCGAGGGGGGCGGGGCGGCGGACCAGCGCGTCGGCGAACGGGTCCTCGTGCTGGCTGAAGCTCGCCATCATCGGCGAGTCGACGGTGCCGGGCGCGACCGCGTTGACGCGGATCCCGAGCGGCGCGTACTCCAGGGCGGCGGTCCGCGTGAGGCCGAGGATGCCGTGCTTCGCCGCCGTGTAGGCGGCGGTCCCCGGTGCCCCGACGAGGCTCGCCGCCGACGCGGTGTTCACGATCGTCCCGCGCCCAGCCGCCGCCATGTGGCGCAGCTGCGCGCGCATGCAGAGCCAGACGCCCTTCAGGTTCACCCCGACCACGGAATCCCATGAGGCCTCGTCGAGCTCGTGCAGCGGGGCGATCGGCGCGATCACCCCGGCGTTGTTGAACGCCACGTCGATGCGACCGTGCCTCGCGACCGTCGCGTCGTGGGCTCCGTCCACGGCCGCGAGGTCGGTCACGTCGGCGGCGATCGCATCGACGCCGGCGGCGCCCCGCGCCGCGACCGCCGCCTGCGAAGACGCCAGCCCCGCCTCGTCGCGGTCGACCAGGACCATGGTCGCGCCCTCGCCCGCGAAGGCGAGCGCGGTCGCCCGGCCGATCCCGGAGGCCGCGCCGGTGACGAGCACGACGCGGCCGGCCAGCTCCAGGTCCACGGCGGACCTCGCCTAGGAGGCGGCGGGCGAGGAGAGCGAGACGTGCTCGCTGCGCTCGAGCAGCGCGCGGATGCGGGCCTGCGTCGCCTCGCTCGGGGCCGACAGCGGCTCGCGGGCGAAGCCGGAGGTGAGCAGGCCCATCTGCTCCATGATCCACTTCGCCGGCACCGGGTTCGTCTCCGCGAACGCGGCATCCACGAGCGGGTGGAGGTCGTAATGCAGTCGCTGGGCGGCGACCTGGTCGCCGGCGACGAACGTGTCGTAGAGGTCGGCGACCGGCCGCGGCGCGAAGTTCGCCACGCACGAGAGGTGGCCGCGCCCGCCGAGCGTCAGCATCGGGTAGCAGAGCAGCTCGATCCCGGAGAGCGCGATGAAGTCGGTCCCGCACTCGTCGAGGACGTAGGAGACGTGTTCGAAGTCGCGCGTCGTCTCCTTGATCCCGACGATGTTGTCGTAGGCCCGCGCGAGGCGGCCGACGGTCGCCGGCGTGATGTCGACGGCGGCGCGGACCGGCACGTTGTAGACGATGATCGGCAGGTCGGGGAACTCGCTCGCGACGCGCCCGTACCAGTCGAACAGCCCCTGCTGCTGCGCGCGCCCGTAGTACGGCGTGACGACGAGCGCTGCCGCCGCGCCGAGCCGCTGCGCCTCGGCCGTCAGCTCCAGCGTCTCGCTCATCAGCGCGGTGCCGGTGCCGGGGAGGAAGGGGACGCGCCCGTCGATCGCGGCGGCGGCGGCCCGCATGACTTCGACGCGCTCGGCGACCGTCTGCGAGGTCGGCTCGCCGGTCGAGCCGCCGACCGAGATGCCGTGGGAGCCGTGCTCCAGCTGCCAGTCGATCAGCCGCGGGATGCTGTCGAGGTCGAGCGCCCCGTCGGCGTGGAACGGGGTGATCAGCGGCGTGATCGCGCCGCGCACGGCGTCCGGGTTGGCAGCGAACGACGTCATTGCTCGGTCCTCTCGGGTCGGGGCGGCAGCTCGGCGTCGCCACCGCGGGCGAGCCAGTCCTCGTAGTCGGGGCGGCGCTCGGGGGAGAGCGGGTAGATGCCGCGGATCGTCTCGCCCGCGAGCACGCGCTCCAGCGCCCAGGTCTCGCGCCGCTCCTGCTCCAGCGCGTCGGCGGCGACCTCCTCGGCGAGCGCCGCCGGCAGCACGACGACGCCCTCGGCGTCGCCGACGATCACGTCGCCGGGGAAGACGAGCGTCCCGCCGCAGGCGATCGGCACGTCGGTCTCGAGCGGGAAGTGGACCAGCCCGAGCACCGCCGCGTGCGGCGCCTGGTAGTAGGTCGGGATCGCCAGCTCGGCGACGGCGGGGCTGTCGCGCAGGCCGCCGTCGGTGACGATCCCGGTCGCGCCGAGCGCCATCGCGCGCGCCGCCAGGATGTCGCCGATCGTGCCGGCGCCGGGGTTCTCGCGCGCGTCCATCACGAGCACGTCGTCGGGGCCGAGCGACTCGACCGCGCGCTTCTGCGCGTTCAGCTCGGCTCTGTCGGCGTCGCGCACGTCCTCGCGCAGCGGGACGTAGCGCAGCGTGCGCGCGTAGCCGAGCTTCCACGTGCCGGGCCGCGTCGGGCGCAGGCCGCGCACGAAGGTGTTGGCGATGCCGCGTCTGCGCAGCTGCACGGTCAGCGTCGCGGTCGAGACGCTGTTCAGCGCGGTTCTCGCCGTGTCGGAGAGCGTCACCGGCCGGGGCGGGGGCTCGGGCAGGCCGACCGCGGCGGCGTGGGTCGCGGGCGAGACGCGTGGTTGAGCGCCGAAGCTGGGGATCGCCTCGGTCGCCTCGACGACCTCGTTGCGCACCGTCCCGACGCCCTCCAGCTCGACCTCGACGAGGTCGCCGGGCTCGATCACGCTCGCGCCGGCGGGCGTCCCGGTCAGGATCACGTCGCCCGGCTCCAGCGTGATGAAGCGCGAGAGGTCGGCGACCAGCAGGCCGAAGGGAAACAGCAGGTTCGCGGCGGCGTCCTCCTGCACGACCTCGCCGTTGACCCGCGTGCGCAGGACGAGCGTCGCCGGGTCGACCTCCGCGGCGGCGACGGGCACGCCGAGCGGGGTGAAGCCGTCCTGCCCCTTCGACAACAGGTTGGAGCCGCGGTCGGCCCATCTCAGGTCGTAGACGCCGAGATCGTTCGCGGGCGCGTACCAGCCGATCCGCGCGGCGCCGTCGGCCGGCGAGACGTTGCGCGTGCGCTCGCCGACGATGATCGCGATCTCGCCCTCGAAGCCGAGCAGCTCGGTCCCCCGCGGGCGGACGATCGGGTCGCCGTCGGCGGCGAGCGAGGAGGGCGGCTTGAGGAAGTAGGACGGCTCGGCGGGCACCCGCCCGCGCTGCTCGGCGCGGCTGCGGAAGTTGAGGTGGACCGCGATGATCTTGGTGGGGGCGGGCGGCTGTGGCACGCGGTGATCCTATACCTTTTGCTACAGGATAAGATCGTCCACGGGCAGGAGAGCCTTGATGCGCCGTCAGTTCATCAACGATCCGCAGGAGCACGTGCGCGAGGCGCTCGACGGCTTCGAGCGGACCTATCCGCACCTCGTTCGCTGGAACCGCGAGCCGAGCTACGTCGCGCGCGCGACCCCGCCCGCGCAGCCGAAGGTCGCGCTCGTCGCGGGCGGCGGCTCCGGCCACGAGCCGCTGCACGCCGGCTTCGTCGGCAGCGGCATGCTCGACGCGGCCGTCCCGGGCGCGATCTTCTCGAGCCCGACCGCGATCCAGCTGGAGGCCGCCACGCGCGCCGCCGACAGCGGCCGCGGCGTCCTGCACGTGATCAAGAACTACACCGGCGACGTGATGAACTTCGGGATCGCGGCCGAGCTGGTGAGCGCCGACGGGATCGAGGTCGAGCGCGTCCTCGTCGCCGACGACCTCGCGACCGACGCGCCCGAGGGCACCGGCCCGGGGCGCCGCGGCACCGCCGCCGTGCTGGTGGTCGAGAAGGCCTGTGGCGCCGCCGCCGAGCGCGGCGCGAGCCTCCAGGAGGTCGCGGCGCTGGGTCGCCGGATCGCCGACAACGCGCGCACGATGGCGATGGCGCTGGCCTCCTGCGCGCATCCCGGGGAGTCCGAGCCGTCCTTCGAGCTGGGTCCCGACGAGGTCGAGCTGGGGGTGGGGATCCACGGCGAGCGCGGCGTCGCGCGCGTGCCGTTCGGCACCGCCGCGCAGCTCGTGCCGCAGCTCGTCGACCCGGTCGTCGAGGCGCTCGGCCTCACGCGCGGCGACGAGGTGATCGCGATCGTCAACGGCCTCGGGGCCACGCATCCGCTGGAGCTGTCGGTCGTCTTCCGCGAGACCGCGCTGCTGCTGGAGGAGGCGGGGATCACGATCGCCCGCCAGCTGGTCGGCCCCTACGTCACCGCGCTCGACATGGCCGGCGTCTCGATCACGCTCGTGCGCGCCGACGCCGAGCTGGTCGAGCTGTGGGACGCGCCCGTCCGGACGGCGGCGCTGACATGGTGAGCGACGGCCTGCTCGACGCGGCCGCCGCGCGCGCCTGGGTGGACGCGTTCGTCGGCGTCGCGGACGCCGAGCGCGGCGCCCTCGGCGAGCTCGACCGGCGCAGCGGCGACGGCGACTTCGGCTCGAACCTGCAGACGTCGCTCACGCGCGCGCGGGTGGAGCTGGCGTCTGCGACCGGTGCGACGCCGGCCGAGCCATTCGCGCTGCTGTCGACCGCCTTCCTCAACACCGGCGGCACGAGCGGTCCGCTCTACGGGATGTGGTTCCGCGAGCTGTCGCGCACGTTCGGCGAGGCGGAGGCGGTCGGGCTCGACGCGCTCGCCGCGGCCGTCGCCGCCGGCACCGCGACGGTCCAGCGGCTCGGCGGCGCGACCGTCGGGGACAAGACGATGGTCGACGCGCTCGCGCCGGCGGGCGACGCGCTCGCCGCCGCGGCCGCCGCCGGCGACGCGCTGCCCGAGGCGCTGCGCGCCGCCGCGCTCGCCGCGCGGGCGGGCGCCGAGGGGACCGCCGAGCTGGTCGCCAGACGCGGTCGCGCGAGCTACGTCGGCGAGGTCGCGCGCGGCGTGATCGACCCCGGCGCGGTCACGGTCGCCCTCTTCTTCGAGGCCGCGCCGGGCGTCTCCGCGAGCTGACCGCGAGCCGTCATCGCCACCTAACGCGATCATGTACGATCGCCTATAGGATCATCCGAGGGAGAGGTGGAGGAGCACTCATGGGCCAAACCGTGCGAGCGGACAATCTCGGCAGCCTGCTGCGGCCGTCGTACCTGTTGGAGGCGCGGGCCAAGGACCTGCCCGCCGAGGAGCTGCGCGCGGTCGAGGACCGTGCCGTGGAGGAGGCGATCAAGCTCCAGGAGGACGCGGGGCTGCCGATCGTGACCGACGGCGAGTACCGTCGCCGCTTCTTCTTCTCGACCGTCGAGGTGCTGGTCGACGGGATCGACCCGCAGGGCTTCGTCCGCCACCACCAGGACGAGGACGGCGTCGCGCACGAGCTGCGCACGCCGACCCCGGTCGCGCGCCTCACGCGCACCTCGACGCTCGCCGACTACGAGCTGAGATTCACGCGCGCGCACACGGACCGGCTCGTGAAGGTCACGATGCCGAGCCCGTCGCTGCTCGTGAACTACTGGAGCGAGGGGCTCTCCGACGCCGCCTACCCGAGCAGAGAGGCGTACCTCGACCACCTCGTCGAGCTGATGAACGAGGACGCGCACGCGCTCGTCGCCGCCGGCGCCGACCACGTCCAGCTCGACGCGCCGCACTACGCCTACATCCAGAGAATCGCCGACGTCGAGGACCGCAACGCGACCCTCAGACACCTGGTCGAGGTCGACAACCGCGTCTTCGCCGGGCTCGGTGACGACGTCGTCACCGCCGTCCACGTCTGCCGCGGCAACGACCGCAGCCACTTCACCGGCACCGAGCCCTACGACGACTTCGCGGCCGCGATCTTCCCCGTCACGGCGGCGAAGCGCCTGCTGCTGGAGTACGACGACGAGCGCTCCGGCGGCTTCGCCCCGCTGCGCCACGTGCGCGAGGACCAGGAGGTCGTGCTCGGCCTCGTCACGACGAAGCGCTCCGACATGGAGAAGGCCGACGAGCTGAAGGCGCGGATCGAGGACGCCTCCCAGTACGTCCCGCTCGAGCGCCTCGCGCTCTCGACGCAGTGCGGCTTCGGCTCCAACGCCGAGGGCAACTCGATCACGCTCGACGCCGAGAAGGCGAAGCTCGAATTGGTGGTGCAGGTCGCGACGGACGTCTGGGGCAACGCATGAGCGCCCCGGCCGGATCCCTCTACGTCGACGGCCGCTGGAGCGATGCCAGCGGCCCGGCGCTCGACGTGATCAACCCGGCGAACGAGCAGGTGCTCGCGAGCCTCCCGAGCGCGACCGCCGACGAGGTCGAGTCGGCCCTCGCCGCCG
>JAATFK010000089.1 GCA_015655225.1 Solirubrobacterales bacterium
CAGGCGCTCTACGACGCGCGCGAGCTGGCGATGGAGCGGATGCAGAGCGAGGCGCAGGAGCTGCAGGCCGAAGGGATCGTCGGCGTCCAGCTGAGAGAGCAGAGCCACGGCTGGGGCAGTCACATCATCGAGTTCTTCTCGATCGGGACGGCGATCATCCCGCGCGAGGAGGGCGGCGAGATCACCGCCCCGACGCCGATCATCTCGCTCAACGACCGCTAGAGCATCGACTTCAGCATCAGCGGCGCGAGCGTCGCGAAGCCCGCGACGATCACGACGACCATCGCCACCACCAGCACCAGCGTCAGCCGCGGGTGGGTGGCGGGCGGGTCGAAGCTGACCGCCGGCAGCTCGGGATGGAGGCCGACGACGCGGTAGCGCTCGCCGGTGTCCTCCACCTGCAGGCGGAGTCGCTTGACGCCCTCGCCGACGTGCTCGGCGCAGAAGTAGCGACCCCGCGTCGTCGCCGCGTCGGCGACGACCGCGTAGTCGGCGGCACGCGGGCAGGCGGGCGTCGGGCGGCTGCAGGCGGGCGCGCCGTCCGGCGTGCGCGAGAGCGGCGACGGCAGCGAGGCGGCGGCGGGCGGGGCGCCGGCGGGCGGGGCGGACTCCATCTCGTCCTGGAACGCTACGCCTCAGCCGCGCTCGGCGGCGATCGCGGCCGCGACCTCCTGCGCCTGAGCGCGGATCTCGCGGATCGCGGTCGTCTCCCACAGCTCGCCGCGGCGCAGCGGGCCGAGCACGTGGAGGCGGCCGTCGGCGTGGCCGTCGGCGCCGAGCAGCGCGCCGGCCGCGGTCGCGCGCAGGCCGAGCCCGTGCAGGTCGGGGGCGACGAGGCCGCGGCGCAGGAGCGCGCCGAGCAGCGGCGCGGCCGCGGCGGCGCGGCGCACGTCGGTGCCGGCACCGGTGCAGACCACGACGCGGTCGCCGCGCAGCGTCCTCGGTGCGTCGTCGCGGCCGGGCGCGGGGCCGATCGTCACCGCGACGCCGGTCGCCTCCGGGCGGACGTCCACGAGCGTCCCGGCGCGGATCAGCAGCCGCCCGCCGTCGCGTAGCGCGGCGATCTGGGCCGCGACCTCCGGCGCCATCCGGTGCCGGCGCCGCTCCCACGCGCGCACCTTCGTGCGCACGAACGTCCGCTGCTCCTCGGCGCCGAGCCGCCGCCAGAGCGCGTGGTACTGCGGGCGCAGCCCGTCGATCGCGTCGCGCCAGTCGTAGCCGCGGCGGCGCATGCGGGCGATGTGGAGGGTAAGCCAGCGCTCGACCCCGGCGACCGTCGTGGGCGCCGTTTCGAGCGGGGGCGGCGGGGCGGTCGGGCGCAGGCCCGGGAGCTGCGCACACGGCAGCACGCCGCCGCGCGAGAGCGCGACGACGCGGCCGCGGTCGCCGCTGCCGCAGAGCGAGAGCGCCGCGTCGACGGCGGTCAGCCCCGTCCCGATCACGAGCGAGACCTCGCCGGCGGCGCCGGAGGCGATCGCGCCCGGCGCCCACGGGTCGGTCACGACGCGCGGGTCGTCCGGCAGCTCGATCGGCGCGACGCTCGGCAGCGGCCCGGTCGCCAGCACGAGCTGGTCGCAGGCGATCCGCCGGCCATCGGCGAGCAGCAGGCGCAGCGGGCTGCCGGGATCGCCCACCTCCACGTCGAGCACCTCGCCGGCGACGCGCTCGAGCCGTCGCGCGGGCGTCGCCGCGGCGCCGATCGCCTCGGCCTCGTCGAGCACCGCGCGCAGGTAGCGGCCGAAGCTGCGGCGCGTGGGGTAGGTCCCGGGCTCGAACGGCCCGCGCGCGGCGAGCCAGCGGACGAGGTGGTCGGGCTCGTCGGCGAACGCGCTCATTCTCTCGGCCGGCACGTTCAGCAGGTGCTGCTCGTCGCTGGTCGAGTAGGCGACGCCGGGGCCGAAGCTGCCGCTGCGCTCGATCAGCACGACGCGCAGCGGGTCGGCGGAGCGGCGAAGCAGGTTCACGGCCGTCAGCGTGCCGGCCGCGCCGGCACCGACGATCGCGACGGTCGGTCCCGTGGCGGCGGGGGGCGAGTCGGCGCTCACGCCGCGACGAGCGCGAGGCCGAGCGCCGTCAGGTCGGCCGGACCGCCGTCGGCGACGCGCCGCGCGTCGTGACCGTGGGCCCGCAGCCAGCTGGCGGCGAAGGCGGCGCGCGGGCCTCTCGCGCAGATCACCGCGAGCGGCCCGTCCGGCAGCGTCGCGGCGCCCTCGCGCAGCTGGGAGAGGGGGAGGTGGATCGCGTTCGCGACGTGGCCGTCGGCCCACTCGCCGTCGTCGCGGACGTCGACCACGGTCAGCTCGTCGAGCAGGCCCGGGAGCTCGCCGATCGGGATCGCCGGGACGGCCTCGAGCGCGAGGCCCGCGGCGCCCGCCAGCTCCGTCACGTCGCCGACCGCGAGGCCGGCGATGCGGTCGAGCGCGACCGCCCGCAGCCGTTGCGCGAGCCCGTGCGCGCTCGCCTCGTCGTCGCTCAGGACGATCAGCTCGTCGTCGGGGTCGAGCACCCACGCGGCGCGCGTGGCGAGGCCGCTGCCGCGCAGCGCGAGGTTGAGCGAGCCGGCCAGGTGGGCCGCGTCGAAGTCGCTCGCGGCGCGGGCGTCGAAGACGGTCGCGCCGGCCGCCACGCGGGCCGCCAGCGCGGAGGGGGCGAGCAGCGCGAGGGCCGGCGCCGGCGGGGCGACCGAGCGGTTGCGGGCGACGACGCGCTCGACCGTCGGCGGGCGCGCCGGCAGCGAGTCGATCAGCCGCTCCGCC
>JAATFK010000157.1 GCA_015655225.1 Solirubrobacterales bacterium
CGGCCGCGAACTGGTCGGCGCTCGGCGCGACCGGGTCGTTCGTGCCGGGGGCGAGCACGTCGACGCTGGCCGAGAAGGCGGCCTCGACGCTGACGCCTCTGATCGCCGCGTTCGCGAGGTAGGTCTCGAACGTTCTCTGCCGCGCAAGACCGGCGCTGCCGGTCGTGATCGCCACGTCGTAGGGCACGACGATCCGCGCCGAGGTCATGTGCAGGCCGTCCCAGTAGGGCTCCGTGAAGGTCGCCGGATCGGAGTCGGAGATGCCGACGACGACCGCGCTCGCGGAGGAGGACGCGAGGGCGAGCGCGCCCAGCAGGGCGAGCACGAGCAGGATCAGTCGGCGGGGACGCGCGCCGGCGCGGGTCAGAGGAGCCACGCTGCCCCCAACACCGCCTTGCCGGAGACGTTGCGGCATCGATCACGATTTCACGTCATCGTCACACGGCCGCGTAGGATCGACCGCGATGAGCACCGACTCCGAATCGCTCGACGGCGCGCTGCGGATCGGCGCGGCCGCGGCCGCGCTCGGGGTCAGCGTCGACACGCTGCGTCGCTGGGAGCAGAAGGGCCGCGTCACCTTCGAGCGCCGTGGCCAGCAGCGCTACATCGCCTCGGCCGAGCTGGCGCGGCTGCTGCGCGACCGCAACCCGGGTCAGGGGTCGAGCGCGCGCAACCGCTTCGAGGGGGTCGTCGTCGCCGTCAAGAAGGACGGCGTGATGGCGCAGGTCGAGCTGGCGTGCGGTCCGTTTCGCGTCGTCTCGCTGATGTCGAGCGAGGCGGCGGAGGAGCTGGAGCTGAGACCCGGCTCGCCAGCGCGCGCCGTGATCAAGTCGACCAACGTCGTGATCGAGACGGCCTGAGGCCGCGTAGGAGTGGGGAGACGATGCGCTCCACGCTCCGCCCACCGACCGCCATCGCCGTCGCCGTGATGGCCGGACTCGCGCTCGCGCTCGCCGGCTGCGGGGGCGGCGGCGGGGCCGGGACGGGGACGACTCCGGCCCCGGTCGCCGGCACGACCACGCCTGGCGCCACGTCCCCGACCACGCCCGCGAGCCCGACGACGCCACGTCGCGCCACCCCGACACAGCCGGCCCCCGGCTCCCCCTCCGGGAAGGTCGACCCCGCCGCCGTGCGGATCGTGCGGGCGTGGGCCGACACGCTGCGGCGCGGTGACGTGCGCGGGGCGGCCGGCTACTTCGCCGTCCCGAGCCTCGTCGCGAACGGCTCCGCGCCGGTCAGACTGACGAGCCGCGCGCTGCTGGTCGCGTTCAACGCGTCGCTCCCCTGCGGCGCGATCCTGCTCTCCACCGAGGCGGCCCCCGGCGGCTTCGTGATCGCGACCTTCCGGCTGACCGAGCGGCCCGGCGCCGGCTCCTGCGGCAGCGGCACCGGCTCGACCGCGAGCACCGCCTTCCGCGTGCACGACGGGCGGATCGTCGACTGGCTGCGGGTGCAGGACCTCCCCGGCGGCGGCGGCGGAGCTGGCGACGGCGGCGCGGGCGGGACGCCGGCCTAGGCCTCTAGGAGGCCGCGCCGTAGAGGCCCGGCCCGCGGACGTGCTCGTAGATCAGGCTCGTCTCGGCGTGCGCGACGGCCGGCTCGGAGGCGAGGTGCTCGACGACGAACTCGCGCAGGTCGTGGGGGTCGGTCGCCGCGACCCAGACGAGGTAGTCGGTCGCTCCCGTCATGTGGAAGATCGACAGCACGCCGGCGAGCGCGCGCACGTGCGCGGTGAACGACTCGATCTGCTCGCGCGAGTGGACCGACAGGCGGATCGCGATCAGCGCCTGGAGCGGACGGCCGAGCGCGGCGACGTCCACGTCGGCGTGGAAGCCGCGGATCACGCCCCGCTCGCGCAGCGAGCGCACGCGGGCGACGCAGGTCGACGGCGCGATCCCGACCGCCTCGGCGAGGCGCGCGTTGGGGAGCCGCGCGTCGGCGGCGAGCAGCGCGACGAGGCGACGGTCGATCGGATCCAGCTCGGCGTTCGGCATGAGACCCATCTTCGCAGGTCCTGCCGAAGAATCAGCGGCTACTGACCTCGAAATGTGCCAATTCTGCGGACGACAGGAAAGATTCCGGCGGATCTGCCACAGTGGCCCCATGTCAATCGCCCGGCAGTCCCAGCGCACTGCGATCGTCGACTCGATCCTCGAGGCCGTCGGCGACACGCCCCTCGTCCGCCTCTCCCGGCTCGGCGCCGGCCTCACCCCGCAGCTGGTCGCGAAGGTCGAGTCGCTCAACCCGGGCGGCTCGATCAAGGATCGCGTCGCGATCAACCTGATCGAGGCCGCCGAGCGCGACGGCCTGCTGGCCCCCGGCGGCACGATCGTCGAGCCGACCTCCGGCAACACCGGCACCGGCCTCGCGATCGCCGCGCGCCTCAAGGGCTACCGCGTGATCGCGGTGATGCCGGACAAGATGTCGCGCGAGAAGATCGACCTGCTGCGCGCCTACGGCGCCGAGGTCGTCGTCGCCCCCACCGACGTCGCGCCGGAGGATCCGCGCTCCTACTACCGCGTCGCCGACCGGCTGGTCGAGGAGATCCCCGGGGCCTTCCAGCCGAACCAGTACCGCAACCCGGCGAACCCCGCGACGCACGAGGCGTCGACCGGCCCGGAGCTGTGGGAGCAGAGCGGCGGCCGCATCACCCATCTGGTCGCCGGCGTCGGCACGGGCGGGACGATCAGCGGCGTCGGCCGCTACCTGAAGGCGCGCAACCCGGAGATCGTGATCGTCGGCGCCGACCCCGAGGGCTCGATCTACTCCGGCGGCGAGGACGGCGTACGGCCGTACCTGGTCGAGGGCGTCGGCGAGGACTTCTGGCCGACGACGTTCGACCCGAGCGTGGTCGACCGCTACGTGACCGTCTCCGACAGAGACGCGTTTCTGATGAGCCGCCGGCTCGCGCTGGTCGAGGGGATCCTCGCGGGCGGGTCGAGCGGGATGGCGGTCCACGCCGCGCTGCAGGTCGCGGCCGAGCTGACCGACCCGCAGGCGCTCGTCGCCGTGATCCTCCCCGACGGCGGCCGCTCGTATCTCTCGAAGGTCTACAACGACGCCTGGATGACGGAGCACGGCTTCCTCGAGCGCTCCGGCGACGCCCGCGTCGGCGACGTGCTCGCGCGCAAGCACGCCGGCGCCGACGGCCGCCCGCCGCTCGTCGTCGTCCACACGCACCAGCCGGTGCGCGACGCCGTCAGCCTGCTGCACGAGCACGGCGTCTCGCAGCTGCCGGTCGTCTCCGCGAACGACCGCGCGTCGGTCGTCGGCTCGATCGGCGAGCGCGGGCTGCTGGCCCACGCCGTCAACGACCCGGCGCTGCTCGACGCGCAGATCGTCGACGTGATGGAGCCGCCGCTGCCGGCGGTCAGCGCGACCGACCCGGTGCGCGAGGCCGTCGCGCTGCTGACCGGCGAGCGCCAGGCGCTGCTGGTGACCGAGGGCGGCGCACCGGCCGGCATCGTGACCCGCGCGGACCTGCTGGAAGCGCTCGCTCGATGACTGACGAGCACGCCGAGCCGAAGCGCGACGAGGTCGCGTTCGCGACCCGCGCCGTCCACGCCGGCCTCGATCCCGACCCGACCTACGGGTCGGTGATCCCGCCGATCCACCAGACCTCGACCTACCGCCAGCGCGGCGTCGGCGCGTTCGTCGGCGACTACGACTACGCCCGCTCCGCGAACCCGACGCGCACGGCCCTGGAGACGGCGCTCGGCGAGCTGGAATCTGGCCACGCGGTCGCGTTCTCCAGCGGGCTCGCCGCGATCCACGCGGTCCTGACCCACATCTGCAAGGCCGGGGACCACGTCGTGCTGCCGGACAACCTCTGCGGCGGCACGTACCGGCTGGTCGACAAGGTGCTGAGCCGCTGGGGGCTGCGCTACGCCCTCGGCGACCAGCAAGACCTCGACGAGCTGGCGGCCATCGTGCGCGACGACCCGCGCCTC
>JAATFK010000216.1 GCA_015655225.1 Solirubrobacterales bacterium
CGCAGCCGGTCGCCACCGCGAGGTCGGAGATCGTGACGTCCTCGGTCTCGCCGGAGCGGTGCGACATGACCGCCGAGTAGCCGTTCTCGCGGGCGAGCTTGATCGCATCCAGCGTCTCGGTCAGCGTGCCGATCTGGTTGACCTTGATCAGGATCGAGTTGGCGACGCCGGCGTCGATCCCGCGTCTGAGCCGCTGCGTGTTCGTGACGAAGAGGTCGTCGCCGACGAGCTGGACTCTCGCGCCGAGGCGGTCGGTCAGGGTCGACCAGCCGCCCCAGTCGCCCTCGTCCATGCCGTCCTCGATCGAGATGATCGGGTAGCGCGCGGCGAGGTCGGCCCAGTAGTCGGCCAGCTCGTCGGAGCTGAGCGAGCGGCCCTCGTGCTCGAGCACGTAGAGGCCGTCCTTGTAGATCTCGCTGGTCGCCGGGTCGAGCGCGATCGCGACCTCGTCGCCGGGCGTGTAGCCGGCCGCCTCGATCCCCTCGACGAGCGCCCGCAGCGCCGCCTCGTTCGACTCCAGGTCGGGCGCGAAGCCGCCCTCGTCGCCGACGGCGGTCGAGAGGCCGCGCGCGTTCAGCGTGCGCTTCAGCGCGTGGTAGACCTCGACGCCGATCCGCAGCGCCTCGGAGAAGCTGGGCGCGCCCCACGGCACGACCATGAACTCCTGGAAGTCGATTCTGTTGTCGGCGTGCGCGCCGCCGTTGAGCACGTTCATCATCGGCACCGGCAGCACGTGCGCGGCGTCGCCGCCGAGGTAGCGCCAGAGCGGCTGGCGCTCCTCCGCCGCCGCCGCGTGGGCGGCCGCGAGGGAGACCGCGAGCGTCGCGTTCGCGCCGAGGCGCGACTTGCTCGGCGTGCCGTCCAGCTCGATCAGCAGGCGGTCGAGGCCGGCCTGGTTGGTCGCGTCGCGCCCGCGCACCGCGGTCGCGATCTCGCCGTTGACGTTCGCCACCGCTCTCGTCACGCCCTTGCCGCCCCACGCGTCGCCGCCGTCGCGCAGCTCGGTCGCCTCGTACTCGCCGGTCGAGGCGCCGGACGGGACCGCCGCGCGCCCCCAGGCGCCGGACCGCAGGCTCAGCTCGACTTCGACGGTGGGGTTGCCGCGGCTGTCGAGGATCTGACGGCCGTGGACGTGCTCGATCTGGCTCATGCGGTGGCGTTCTCCGTGGTCGGGGGCAGAGGTCGGGCGGGTCGGTCAGTCGGTCTGCTGGCTGACGACGAGCGCGTAGTAGGCGAGCTGCTGCTCGCGGGCCAGATCGTCCCAGGCGCGGCCGTCGCGCGCCGCCAGCTCGACCGCCGCCTCGACGCGCCCGCGGAAGCGCTGGCTGGAGGAGCGCAGCGCCAGCTCCGGATCGACGTGCAGCTTGCGGGCGACGTTGACGGCCGCGAACAGCACGTCCCCCACCTCGTGGAAGCGCGCGTCGCGGGCCGCCTCGCCCTCGACCTCGGCGAACCCCTCCAGCTGCTCCAGCTCGTCGCGGACGGTCTGCAGCGGGATCTCGACGCCGTCGACGTCGAAGCCGCTGGAGGCGGCACGGCGCTGGACCTTGCGGGCGTGCAGCAGCGAGGGGAGGTTCTCGGGGACCTCGGCGAAGACGCCCTGCTCGCGCCCCTCCTCCCCCTTCTTGATCTGGTCCCAGTTGCGCAGGACCTCGCCCGCGTCGCTCACCTCGACGTCCGAGAAGACGTGCGGGTGGCGGCGGATCAGCTTCTGGCGCGTGTGCTGAGCGACGGCGGCGAGGTCGCCGACGCCGCGCTCCTCCAGCAGCAGCGCGAGGAAGTGCACCTGGAAGAGGACGTCGCCCAGCTCGTCGAGCAGCTTCGCGTCGTCGCGCTGCTCCGCGGCGTCGGCCAGCTCGTAGGCCTCCTCGAGGGTGTGCGGGACGATCGTGCGCTCGTCCTGCTCCCGGTCCCAGGGGCACTCACGACGGAGGCGCCGCGTCAGCTCGTCGAGCTGAAGCAGCGCCTCCTGGATCTCCGAACGGCTCGCGCTCACAGCGCGAGAGACTATCTCGCTAGTTGCCGGCGGTGGTCGTCGCCGGAGCGGTCGCGACCGTGCCGCCCGCGGTGGCGGTTCTGGTCGCTCTCGGCGCGTTCGCGCAGATCGTGATCAGGTAGCTCGGACCACACTCGGTTCTGGCCGTCCAGCGTCTCTGGAAGTCGGACGCGAACGCGGTCAGTCTCGCCTGCTGCGCGGTCTGCGTGAGCGTCTGTCTGATCTGCGACGACACCTCGGCGAGCGTGCTCTGTCTCGCCGGCGTGATCGCCGTGACGCGCACGAGGTAGTAGCCGAACTGGCCCTTGACGGGACCGACCAGCACGCCTCTTCTGGCGCTGAACGCGGCGCTGTCGAGCGCTCTGTCCTGCTGGCCTCTGGCGACGCCTCTGAGCACCCCGCCGTCGGCCTTGGAGACCGTGTCGGTGGAGTATCTTCTGGCCGCCGCGGCCCAGCTCGTGCCGCTGGTGACCGCGCTCTTGGCGGCGTTCGCCTGCGCCTGCGTTCTCGTCAGGATGACCTGCAGGTCACGGCGCTCCGGCACCGAGAACTGCGATCTGTTTCTCGTGTAGTAAGCCGAGATCTGCGCAGCCGTGACGGGCGCGGCCTGTCTCTGGATCTTCGTGCCGATCGCGGTCTAGTAGGCCTGCACTCTGAGCCGGAAGATGACGTCGGCATTCGTCATGCCGGACGATCTGAGGAACGCGTTGTACGCTCTCGCGGTCGGGAACGCCTGTCTCTTCGTCGTCGCGAGCTGTCTCTGGACTGAGGCGTCCGTGACAGTGACACCGAGCGTTCTCGCTTCCTTCTCGAGCCAGTCGGCCTGGATCAGGAGCGCGAGCGTCGTCTGCGAGATCTGCGTGTCCTGCGTTCTGCACTGGGATCTCGCGGCGGTCGCGGTCAGTCTCGTTCTCGCTCTCGCTCTGACCGAGGCGGCCTGCAGCGCGGCGATGCATCTGGCGTACGTCGGCGGATCCGGGACGATCGCCGCCTGACCCTGCTGGGCGGAGCTTCTGGCGGTGATCGTGTACCACTTCGTGTAGTCCACTCTTGTCACCGGCGTGCCGTCGACGGTCGCGACATCAGCAGCCGGGACCTTCTTGCTGGTGGTGCTTGAACCCTTGCTGCCGCCGCCACAGGCGGCGAGCGTGAGTGCAAGCACAAAAAAGGCGCCAAGCGCCAGGGTGATCCGGAATGTCTTGGTCATGAGCGAGTTCATCGTACAGGAGGCTCCTCAGGTGATGCGGCAGTTCAACTGATTATTAGACGATCTTTAGGGCGCCCGGCGAGGCCGGAATTTGGGGCGTGGACAGGTCGTTCAGGCCGCTTCGCGGGTGACCGCGAGCAGCACGTCGGCCGCGCGGACGACCGCCGGGAAACGGGCCGCGGGATCGTCCGGAACCCGCATCGACAACTGCGACTTGCCGGACTCGTACAGCGCTTCGGGGATCTCCTCCCGCACCCGCTTCGCACGTCGCGAATCGAGTTCGATCGGCGTGACGGCGAGCCGTCCGCCGCGGAAGCTGACCGCGCGCGCACCGGCCTCCCCCAGCTTGATGCGCGCCTGCTGCAGCATCAGGAGGTTGCGCAGCGGCTCCGGCGGCTCGCCGAAGCGGTCCTCCAGCTCGTCGCGCAGCTCCGCCAGCTCGGCCACCTCGCGCGCCGCGGCGATGCGGCGGTGGACCTCGATCTTGGCCTGCTCGTAGGGGATGTAGTCGACCGGCACGTAGGCGTCGACGTTGACGTCGAGGCGGACCGGCTCGAAGTCGTCGCCGCCCTCCTCCTCGCCGCCCATCTCCTGCACGGCCTCGTCGAGCATCTGCATGTAGAGCTCGAAGCCGAGCGCCGCGACGTGGCCCGACTGCTCGTCGCCGAGCAGGTTGCCGGCGCCGCGGATCTCGAGGTCGCGCATCGCGACTCTGAAGCCGGCGCCCAGCTCGGTGTAGTCCGACAGCGCCGAGAGCCACTGCGCCGCGTCCGGCGTCAGGGCAGCGGCCGAGGGATACATCATGTACGCGTAGGCACGCTCGCGGCTGCGGCCGACGCGTCCGCGGATCTGGTAGAGCTGCGAGAGGCCGAAGAGGTCGGCGCGCTCGATCA
>JAATFK010000192.1 GCA_015655225.1 Solirubrobacterales bacterium
ATCCCGGTCTTGTCGGAGACCGACAGCAGGGCACGGCCGACCTGGACCGCGCCGGGCGCGGTCGGGGTCAGCTGGCGGGGGCTCGCGGCTCCGTCGGACATGCTGTCGAGGATAGGCGAAAGGCCGGCTGACGCGCAGGCCGGGGGTGGCGGGCGGCGACGGCGCTCCGGCGCGCCAGGCACTGGCCGGGGGCGGCGGCCGGCACGGCGCTCCGGCACGCCAGGCGCTGGCCGGGGGCCGCTTGCGCCCCGGCCGGCCGCCGTCGTACGATCGCCGCCGTGCCACCCGTCCCGCTCCAGCCGATCGCGACCGCCGACCACCCGGTCTACGCCGTCGCGGGCGGCAACCACGTGACGGTCCTGCTCGACCGGGCCGCGACGGGCGACGCCTTCGACGTGATCGACGTGCTCGCCCAGCCGGGCGGCGGGCCGCCGCCCCACCGGCACGCGTTCGCCGAGTGGTTCCGCGTGCTGGAGGGCGAGCTGACGCTCTCCGAGGAGCGCGACGGAGTCGTCCTCTGCACCCGCCGGCTCGTCGCCGGCGATGCGGTCTACGTCCCGCCGTGGACGGTCCACGGCACGCTCAACCTCTCCCCCGCCCCGACGCGCTTCCAGGTCGTCTGCCAGCCGGGCGCGATCACCGGCTACTTCGCCGAGGCCGGCGTCCGGGTCCCCGACGAGCGCATCCCACCCGACCACGCGCCGCCCGGTCCCGCCGAGCTGGTCGAGATCTCCGCCCGCTGGGGCATCGAGTTCTGGCACGGCCCCGTCGACCGCGCGCCGGCGCCGTAGCCGCCGGGCCTAGGGGTCGAGCAGGACTCTCCGCGCGTCGGCCGGGTCGACGCGGACGGCGCCCTGGGCGATCAGGCGGATCGCCTCGGGCAGCAGCTCGTGCTCGAGCGCGTGGAGCTGCGGGAGGACGTCCTCCGGGACCCGCGCGTGGGGCAGCTCCAGCGCCCGCTGGAGGATGAGCGGACCGGTGTCGACGCCCTCGTCGACGAAGTGGACGGTGACGCCGAACACCCGCACGCCGTAGGCGAGCGCCTGCTCGACCGCGCGCAGGCCGGGGAACGCCGGCAGCAACGCCGGGTGCACGTTCACGACCGCCTGGGGGAAGCGGGCGAGGAACGCGGGCGTGACGAGCTGCATGTAGCCCGCCAGCACGATCAGCTCGGCGCCGTTGCCGGCGAGCCAGTCGGCCAGCGCGGTGTCGCGCGCGGCGCGGTCGGGGTGGTCGGCGAGCGGGAAGGCGGCGGTCGGGATCCCCCGCTCCCGCGCGCGGGCGAGCGCCGGGGCCTCGGGCTTGTCGGAGCCGACCGCGACGACCGCGATCCCGTCGCGCCCGTGGACGTGGTCGAGGATCGCCTGGAGGTTCGAGCCCGTCCCGGAGGCGAGCACGGCGAGGCGGAGGCTCACGCGGCCGCCTCCTCCGCGTCGCCGAGCGCAAGCCGCGGCGCCCGCGCGTCGGTCGTCGTCCGCAGGCGGCCGGTGGCGAGCAGGGCGTCGATTCGCTCCAGCACCTCGTCGCCCTGCAGGTGCGCGAAGGCGCCGAAGGTCGGCAGCCCGTCGTAGGCGTGCTCCTCCAGCTGGCGCGAGCGCCGGCCCCGCACGATCGCCGCCACATGAGCCCGCGCGACCGGCGGCCGGGCCGCCGCGACCGTCGCCAGCAGCGCGCGGTCGAGCGCCGCCGGCATCGGCAAGCCGGGGCCGCGGCGACGGGAGGAGCGAGTGCCCGTGGGCGCCGCCGCCCGCGGCACCAGCGACCGGTCGCAGACGTCGCAGCACGGCACCCCCGGCGCGGCGCGCGGCGCCGCGTGGTCGCCGAAGTGGCGCAGCAGCGCGCGCCGCCGGCAGGCGCGCCGCTCGACGAACGCCCAGATCGCGCGGTAGTGGCGCCAGCGGATCGCCAAGGCGTCGCCCGCGGAGGCGCGGCACGCGAGCAGCGCGGCGCGGTCCCACGTCCCCACGACCCGCCCGATCGCCCGGTCGGGCGGTGACGGGGCCGGCTGCACGACGCCCGCGCGGGCGAGGTGGCCGATGATCGCGCGCGCCCCGTCGGGATGGCCGGCGAGCTCCGCCAGCTCCCCGAGCCCCACGTCGTAGCGACCGCCGGCGGCGCGCCGCTGCAGCCGCCGCGCGACCGCGCCGAACGCGGCCTCCTCGACCTCGGAGCGCTCGATGAAGAACGTGTGCAGCCCGCGGTCGCGCTCCTGCGCGAAGAGGACGCAGCGGGCCGGCAGGCCGTCGCGGCCGGCGCGCCCGGCCTCCTGGTAGTACGCCTCGACCGAGGCGGGGACGGTCGCGTGGCAGACGGTCCGCACGTCCGCCTTGTCGACCCCCATGCCGAACGCGTTCGTCGCCACCACGACGCGCGTCTCGCCGCCCATGAACGCCCGCTGGACCGCCGCCCGCTGGTCGCGCCCGAGGCCCGCGTGATAGACCGAGACGGGCTCGCCCAGCTCCCGCTCGAGCCCGTGCGCCAGCTCCTCGCAGCCGCTGCGCGTGCCGGCGTAGACGATCGCCGGCAGCGCCTCGGGCCGCTCCAGGACCGCGACGAGCCGCCGCTGCGTGTCCGCCGGCCCTCTCGACGGGACGACCGCGAAGCTGAGGTTCGGCCGGTCGAAGCCGGTGCTGACGCGGACCGGGTCGCGCAGCCCCAGCCGCGCGACCACGTCGTCGGCGACCTGGGGCGTCGCGGTCGCCGTCAGCGCGACGATCGCCCGCGCGCGGAGGTAACGGGCGGCGTCCGCGAGGCGGAAGTAGTCGGGCCGGAAGTCGTGGCCCCACTGCGAGACGCAATGGGCCTCGTCGACCACGAAGAGGCCGATCCGCGCCCGCTCGATCGCGGCGACGAAGCCGGGCGAGGCGAACCGCTCGGGCGCGACGTAGAGCAGCCGCAGCTCGCCCGCGACGGCGCGCTCCAGCGCCGCGCGGTTGGCGGCCGCCGACTGCTGCGCGTTGATCAGCGCGACCCGCTCGGGCGCGACCTCCCGCAGGCCGTCGACCTGGTCCTGCATCAGCGAGACGAGCGGCGAGACGACGAGCGTCAGGTCGTCACGCATCAACGCCGGCAGCTGGTAGCAGAGCGACTTGCCGGAGCCGGTCGGCATCACGACGAGCGTGTCGCGGTCCTCCAGCGCGGCGGCGACCGCCTCCTCCTGCCCGGGCCGGAACTGCTCGAAGCCGAAGTGGCGGTGGAGGGCGGCGCGGGGGTCGGGCGGGCTCACGGGACCCGCCACCTTACCCGCGCCCCCGGCTGGGCCGCCGGTCAGGCGCGGATCAGCGGGAGCGCGTGCTCGAAGGCGTGCTTGTCCTGCGCGGCGCGGCCACCCTCGATCGGGTACTCGCCGGTGAAGCAGGCGTCGCAGTGCGTCTCGCGCGTGACCCCGATCGCCTCGTAGACGCCCGCGAGCGTGAGGAAGTGGAGCGAGTCCGCGCCCAGCTCGGCGGCGATCTCCTCCTGCGTCCGGTTGTGGGCGATCATCTCCTCGCGCGTCGACATGTCGATCCCGTAGTGACAGGGGTGACGGATCGGCGGCGCGGTGATGCGGAGGTGGACCTCCTTGGCGCCGGCGTCGCGCAGCATCTGGATGATCTGGCGGGTCGTGTTGCCGCGCACGATCGAGTCGTCGACGACGACGAGCCGCTGCCCGTCGACGATCTCCGGCATCGGGTTGAACTTCAGTCTCAGGCCGTGCTTGCGCAGCTCCTGGCCCGGCTGGATGAACGTGCGGGCGACGTAGCGGTTCTTGACGAAGCCGTCGTCCTGCGGCAGGCCGCTGGCGCGGGCGTAGCCGCGCGCGGCGGGGTTGCCGGAGTCGGGCACCGCGATCACGAGGTCGGCGTCGACCGGCGCCTCTCTCGCGAGCATCTCGCCCATCCGGCCGCGCGCACCCTGGAGCACGGTGCCGCTGATGCGCGAGTCGGGACGGGCGAAGTAGATGTACTCGAAGACGCAGAAGGCCTTGCGCGCGCCCTCGATCACCATCCGCGTCGAGATCCCGCCGGCGTCGATCGTGACGACCTCGCCGGGCTCGATCTCGCGCAGCAGTCTCGCGCCGATGATGTCGAGCGCGCACGACTCGCTGGCGACGCAGTAGCGGTCGCCGATCATGCCGAGCGCGAGCGGCCGGACGCCGTTCGGGTCGCGGAAGGCGACGATCTTGTCGGGCGTCATGATCACCGTCGAGAAGGCGCCCTGGAGGCGCGGCAGGATGTCCGCGACGGCGTCCTCGATCTTCTCCGCCTCGTGCGTCGAGAGCAGCGCGGCGATGATCTCCGAGTCGGAGGTCGAGCGGAACGCGACGCCTCTCTCGCGCAGCTCGCTGTGCAGCTCGACGGCGTTGATCAGGTTGCCGTTGTGCGCCAGCGCCAGCTCGCGGTGGTCGGAGCGGTAGACCGGCTGGGCGTTCTCCCAGGCGGAGGAGCCGGTCGTCGAGTAGCGGACGTGCCCGAGCGCGAGGTCGCCCGGCAGCGAGCGCAGCTTCTGCTCGTCGAAGACCTGCGAGACGAGCCCGAGGTCCCGTAGCGTCATGATGTTGCCGCCGACGTCGGTCGTGGCGATGCCCGCCGACTCCTGGCCGCGGTGCTGGAGCGCGTAGAGCGCGAAGTAGGCGAGGCGGGCGACGTCGTGTCCCGGGGCGAAGATCCCGAAGACACCACACTCGTCGCGCGGTCCGTCGCGGTGGCTGAGCTGATCGGTCATAGAGGAGGTGAAGGGCCCTCCGGCGTGGCACAAGCCACCTCGAACGGTCGCTCGCGAGAGAGCCTAGCAACGTGCGCGGCCGACCTCGTCGCGGCCAGTCAGCGCGTCCCGCCCGCCCGGTCGCTACCGTGCCAGCGGGGCGTGCAGGACCGAATCACCAGGAGTCACGGATGGCCGTTCAAGTCGAGGTCGAGATCGAGGTCGCGCGACCGCTCAGCGAGGTTTTCGCGTTCCTCGCGGACGCGACCAACCTGCCCCGCTGGATGCCGGAGTTCGCGGAGGTCGAGCGGGCCTCCTCCGGGGAGATCGGGCTGGGCACGACGTTCCGCTACCGCTACGCGCGCCCGGCGATCTCGTCCGAGCTGCGCTGGATCGAGTTCGAGCGCGACCACAAGCTGGCGTGGGACGGGCCGCCGGTCGGACCGGGCGCGTTCGCGCCTGCCGGCAGCCTCCAGGTCGAGGCGGTCGGCGACGGGACGCGCGTGCTCGGGATCTACGCGCGCGAGGCGAGCGGCCCGCTGCAGCGCTTCACGACGCCGCTGCTGACGCGGACGTTCCAGCGCGAGCGGGAAGCCGACTTCGCGCGCCTGAAGGCGCTGCTGGAGGGCGGGGGAGTCTGAGCGGCCGCCCCGCCTCCCGGCGGCGGGGTCAGGAGCCGACGTCGGAGCTGGGCCCGAAGTACGCGCTGTCGTCGAGCAGCAGCCCGTAGGTCGGGTCGGGCGTGTCGGCTCTCCCGAGCATCGTCGCGACCGTCTCCGTCACGACGTGCCCGTCGGCGTAGGTGAAGCGGATCCGCCCGCGCGCGTCGACCGTGTAGCTGCCGTGCTGGTCGGGCGGCAGGACCGCGAAGCTGCTCTCGTAGGTCGTCCCCGAGACGGCCGAGGAGCGGGCGAACTGGCCGTCCGGCGTCAGCACGAGGCCGACGGAGACGAACGAGCAGTAGGGGCAGATCCCGAAGCCGTTGATGTACTGGGCGTTCGTGTCATAGCGCGTGCCGGCGGGCGCGAGGATCGCCTCGCCGAAGGCGTCGCCGTCGAGGTCGATGCCGTCGGCCTCCAGCTTGCCGCTCTTGCCGCCGACCACGAGCGCCCCGCTCGCGGGGTCGTACGTGTAGGGCACGCAGCCGTCGCCGTCGCCCACCGCGGTCTGGGCCGTGCAGCTCGGCAGCCCGCCCTCCGGCACGCCGCGGTAGGCCCATCTGCCGTCGACGAAGTAGTAGGCGTCCATCGTCGTGGTGCCGACCACGAGGGTCGTCGTCCAGAAGTAACGGCCGGCCGGACCCTCGACGAGCTTCACCGTGCGCGTGACGTGCTTGGCGCCCCGGCCGGTGAGGGTGAAGGTGACGGGACCGACGGCGGCGGCGCCGGTCGGCGTGAGCCGCACACGCACGGTCCGGGCCTTGTGCACGCGGATCGTGCCGTGCAGCGACTGGCTCGCCGGCGTGACGGTCACGCCCGCGGCCGCACGCACCGCGAGGCGCACCTTCGCGGCGGGTCTGCTGCCGCGGTTGGCGACCTTCACGGTGACGGTCGTCGGACCGGTGAGCGCCAGCGGCGCGATCGGGCCGACGGTCAGCTGGAGGCGATGGGCGGGAGCGGCGGCGCTCGCCGCCAGCGGGGCGAGCGCGATGGTGGCGGCGGCGAGGCCGAGCGCGAGCGCGGGCCGCCGGATCGTGGTGAGCGACATGCTGACGTTCTCTCCAACCGCGGCGCCGCCGAATCGCGCCGGCCGGCGCGAGCGGCGGCCGGGGCTCAGACGACGATCGCGATGTGCGCGGCGAGCCCGCCGTCGCGCGCCTCGCGCAGCAGCGCGAGCGGCCACGAGATCGTGCCGCCGTCGTGCGCCAGCTCGATCGACTCGCCGCCGACCTCCCCGATGATGGTCGAGGGGATCGTCTCCCCCAGCGCCAGCAGCGCCTCGCGCGGGCCGGAGACGAGGAAGCCGCCGGCGCCCTCGCCGAACAGCAGCTCGACCAGCCGCACGTCGGTCTCGCTGCCCTGGAGCGCGATCCGGGCGCCGCGTCCGCCGCTCAGGCAGCTCTCCGCGAGCGCGACCGCCAGGCCGCCCTCGGCGACGTCGTGCGCGCTGCGCAGCCGACCCTCGCGCACCGCTGTGCGGATCGCGTCGAGCGCGGCGCGCAGGGCGGCGGGGTCCAGCTCCGGCAGGCCGTCGGGAAGCGCGTCGCCGCGCAGCTTCGCCAGCTCGGAGGCCGGGAGCGACGGCTGGAACGGGCCGACGAGCGCGATCGCGTCGCCGTCCTCGCGGAAGCCGAGCCGGCCGGCGCGGGCGGCGTCGGGCAGGCGGCCGACCATCCCGACGACCGGCGTCGGATAGATCGGGCCGTCGGGTCCCTCGTTGTAGAGCGAGACGTTGCCGCCGACGACCGGCACGTCGAGCGCGCGGCAGGCGTCCGCCATCCCCCGCACCGACTCGCTCAGCTGCCAGGCGATGTGGGGCTTCTCGGGGTTGCCGAAGTTGAGGCAGTTGGTGAGGCCGAGCGGCTCGGCGCCGGTGCAGGCGAGGTTCGCCGCGCACTCATAGACGGCCTCCATCGTGCCGCGGTACGGGTCGGCCGCGACGCGCCGGCCGGAGCCGTCGATCGAGACCGCGATGGCGCCGCCGTCAGGGAGGAGCAGGACCGCGGCGTCCGCCTCGTCGGGGCGCCGCACGGTGCGCGACTGCACGAGGCAGTCGTACTGCTCGAAGACCGGCAGCCGAGAGGCGATGTTGGAGGACGCCAGCAGCTCCGGCAGGAGCGCCGCGATGTCGTCGTCGGCGGCCCGCAGCCGACGCGGGGCGGGCGGGTAGAGCGGGGTGGGCGGCTTGACCGGGTCGAGGTCGTAGAGCGGGCACTCGTCCACGAGCGCGAGCACCGGCATGTCGCCGACGACCTCGCCGCCGTGCAGCACGCGCAGGCGGCCGGAGTCGGTCACCGTGCCGATCGCCGTGGCGGTCGTCTCCCACTTCTCGCAGACGGCGATCACGTCGGCGACGCGCTCGGGCTCGACGACGCAGAGCATCCGCTCCTGCGACTCCGAGACCATGATCTCGAACGGCTCCATGTCGGCCTCGCGCAGCGGGACGCGGTCGCTGTGGATGTCGAGGCCGAGGCCGCCCTTGCTCGCCATCTCC
>JAATFK010000299.1 GCA_015655225.1 Solirubrobacterales bacterium
CACGCTGGCGAGGCGCTCGACCGTGTCGGAGAAGAGGCTCCACAGCTCGAAGCCGGTCGCCTCCGGCGGCGCGATCTCCTCCCAGCCGGCTCTCGGCAGGAAGCCGAACCGCTCCGAGCCGACCGAGAACGGATGCGCGAGCAGGCCGAAGCCGCCGGCCGCCGCGACCGTCGCGACGACCTCGCGCGGCGTCAGGCCGCGATGGTCGATCGGCCGCTCGAGGCCGAACGCGAGGTAGTGGTGGCCGGGGCGCATCGTCACCTCCTCGCCGACGCAGAGCAGCACCGAGCCGTGGCGCCGCTCCTCCCCGACCGCCCGCGCGGCGAGCGTGTCGTGGTCGGTCAGGAGGACCGCATCGAGGCCCGCCTCCGCGGCCGCCGCCATGATCTCGGCGACCGTGCCGGTCCCGTCCGAGTGGCGCGAGTGGACGTGGATCGCGCAGGCGAGGTCGAACATCGTGGGGGGAGCGGGGGAGCGCATTCCGGCTGGCAACGGTAGAGGACCGCGCCCCGAGTCTCCCGGTCGCGGGGGTGTGCGACCGGGAGCGCTCGGACCGTCGTCCGCGGCCGGCTCGTGCCGAACCGGCCGACGCGTTGCCGTGATGGGACCGTCGCGTGCGAGACGGCGCGAACGCCCTCCCGTCGATGGGATCACCGCGACGATCACGGCCGACGTGACCTTCACCTGCTTCAACACCGGAGCCGTCGCAGAAGTTGCGCCGGAAGTCGGCGCGGCGAGCTAGCATCGCGCGCATGGATCCGTTCGCCGCGATCATCCTCGGCGGGCTCGTCGCGCTGATCGTCGCGATCCTCGCGCTCGGCCTCTTCTATCCCGGCACCGGCGCGGAGCAGCTCGGCTGGGGGACGCCGAGAGAGCGCCACGAGCGCGAGGCGCTCGGCGAGGCCGACGACCTCGAGCAGCTGCTCGCCGCGACGAACGCGCACCGCCGCGCGCGCGGCGAGCGAGAGCTGACGCTCGGAGAGCTGCTGGGCAGTGGCGACGAGCCGTGGCCCGGGTCCTGATCGTCGGCTGCGGCGGGCGCGGGCAGGCGCTCGCCCGCGCGCTGCGCGCCGAGGGCCACGCGGTGCGCGGGACGACGCGCTCCGAGGCGGGCCGGGCGGCCATCGCGGCGACCGGCGCCGAGGTCTGGATCGGCGACCCCAACCGGATCGCCTCGCTCTCCTACGCGCTCGACGGCGTCACCGTGCTCTGCTGGCTGATGGGCTCGGCGAGCGGCTCCGAGGAGCAGCTCGCGGCACTGCACGGCTCGCGCCTGACGATGCTGCTGGAGCGCACGATCGACACGACCGTGCGGGGCCTGCTGTACGAGGCGGCCGGGAGCGTCGACCCGGCGCTGCTGGCGGGCGGGGCGGAGCTGGTTGCGACGGCCTGCGCCTACTCCGAGATCCCGTTCGGGCTGCTGCGCGAGGACCCGGCTGACGAGGCGGCGTGGCTCGCGGGCGCGCTCGCGGGCGTGGACGAGCTGCTCGCGTTCGTGCGGCCGTGACGGCCGGCGCGCGCCTTCCCGCCCGGAACGGTCAAGATTGCCCCGAACGCGCCACCGGGGTGCGCTAGACTCGCGAAAATAGCTGAAAGCCGATAAGGATTCTCAGGAGGAGCGACGATGGCCGAATACGCGAAGGACGTCCTGGTCGAGCCGGAGTGGCTCGAGCAGCACCTCGAAGACGACGACATCCGCATTGTCGAGGTCGACGAGAACCCGGCCCTCTACGCCGAGGCGCACATCCCCGGCGCGATCGGGTTCGACTGGCAGAAGGACCTGCAGGACCAGGTCAAGCGCGACTTCCTCGGCCCCGAGGACTTCGGCAAGCTGTTCGGCGAGCACGGCATCTCGAACGACAAGCTGATCATCCTCTACGGCGACCGCAACAACTGGTTCGCTGCCTACACGTACTGGTACCTCAAGTACTACGGGCACGACAACGTCAAGCTCCTCAACGGCCCGCGCGAGCGCTGGATCGCCGAGGACCGGCCGACCACCACCGACGTCCCGAGCCACCCGGCCGCGAGCTTCACCGCGCAGCCCGGCGACAGCTCGATCCGCGCCAAGCGCGACGAGGTCCTGGCCGCGCTCGACAACGGCAAGAAGCTCGTCGACGTCCGCTCCCCGGCGGAGTTCTCCGGCGAGCTGATCTCGCCCGCCGGCTACGAGCAGGAGGGCGCCCAGCGCGGCGGTCACATCCCCGGCGCCGCGTCGGTGCCGTGGGCCCAGTCGGTCGCCGAGAACGGCACCTTCAGATCGGCCGACGAGCTGCAGGCGCTCTACGGCGGCAGAGGCGTGCTGAGCGGCGACCCGATCATCGCGTACTGCCGCATCGGCGAGCGCTCGGCCCACACCTGGTTCGTGCTGCACGAGCTGCTCGGGCAGGACGACGTCAAGAACTACGACGGCTCGTGGACCGAGTGGGGCAACCTGGTCGACGTGCCGATCGAGAAGGGCTGAGCGGCGGGCGGGCGCGAGCCCGCCTCCGCGCTACGCCTCGATCAGGGGCGCGACGCGCGCCAGCAGATCCCCCAGGATCCGCGCGGTCGCGCCCCAGATCAGGTGGTCGCCGACGAGGTAGGTGTCGGCGTCGAAGGTGAACCCGCGGCGCGTGATCGGCCGCTGTGCCCGGCTCTCGACGAGCGCCCGCAGCGGCAGCTCCATCACGAGCGCGACCTCCTGCGGCGAGATCACCCACTCGCGCCCGGCCTCGATCAGGCCGACGTAGGGGAAGATCACGTAGCCGGTCACGAACGTGCGGACCGGGGGCAGCGTGCCGACGAGCTCGACCGCGTCGGGCGGCAGGCCGATCTCCTCCTCGGCCTCGCGCAGGGCGGTGGCGTCGAGCGGCTCGCCGTCGTCGTCGCGGCGGCCGCCGGGGAACGAGATCTCGCCGGGATGGCGGCGCAGGTCGTCGCGGCGGCGGGTGAAGACGGCGTGCAGCTCGTCCTCATGCAGGAAGAGCGGGACCAGCACGGCGGCGGGCGTGTCGCCCTCCTCGACGGCGTGGGTCAGCGCCGGCTCGGGCACGTCGTCGGCGAGCGCGAGCCGGCGGCGCAGCTCGTCGCGGATCGCCGTCGTCACCGCTGTTGATTCTAGGGCGCGGCTAGCGGTCGCGGCGGTCGCGCCGGTCGGCGTGCCGCAGCTCGTGGCGCTCGCGTCGCTCCTCGCGGTCGAGGCGACGCTGCTCGCGAGAGCGGCGGCGGCCGCGCTTGACCTCGTTGCCGCCCATCAGCGAGAACAGCTGCAGACGCAGGCGGGGGCCACCCGGGTCCGGGCGCTCGCTTCCCAGGTCGACGTCGTTGCCGCCCATCAGGGAGAACTTCGAGACGTCGACGGTGAGACCGTCGGGCACGCGGATCGAGCTGCCGCCCATCAGCGAGAAGACGCGGACGACGACCTCGCCGGAGGCCAGCTCGGCGTCGTTGAAGTCGAGGTCGCTGCTGCCCATCACGTTGACGACGACACAGCGGGCCGCGACGCGCCAGTGGCCCTTGCGGTCGTTGGCGCCCATCACCGAGACGATCCAGCTGGAGCCGCCGGGGCCGGGGCGGACCGGGAGGCGGCCGCCGCGGGCGGCGGGGCTGGTGCTCGCGCTGGTGGTTGGGACGGCGTCGGTGGTCGTGCCGAGGTCGGCGAGGAGCCGGTCCAGCTCGTCGCGCGTGACGGTCGCGTAGGCGACCGTCAGCCGCTCGTCCAGCTCGTCGACCGTCAGACGGCCGTCGCCGGCCGCTTCGCGGAGCAGGTCGGCGGCGCGCTCGCGGTCGGCGTCGGAGGCGCGCAGTGCGGGTCGGTCGGCGTCGTCCATCGGGGACGCCAGCCTAGCGCGGCCAGGTGGGTCAGCCGACCAGCTCGATGCGCTCGTCGAACATGACCTCGCCGTCGAGCGTGCGGTGAATCGGGCACTTGGCGGCGATCACGGTCAGCCTCTCGACCTGGTCGCTCGGGAGGTCCTTCGGGAGGCGCAGCGTCAGCTTGAAGCGGGTCGGGGCGCCGCGCTCGGCCGGGGTGTACTCGGCCTCGACCTCGATCGGGCCGATCTCCCAGCCCTTGCGCTTCGCGTACATCTCGACCGTGATCGCGGTGCACGAGGCGAGGCTCGCGGCCAGCAGCTCCTGGGGGTTCGGCGCTGCGTCCTCGCCGCCCGCCTCACGGTGCTCGTCGGCCATGACGCGGTGCTCGCGCACGTCGATCTCGTGCGTGAACGTGCCTGTCCGTCGCGCGGTCGCCTTCATCTCGTCCTTCGGTCGTCGGGTCCGTGCGGTCGCATGGTAGCGGCGCTCTAGCGCAGGGGGTTGAACAGCAATCCGGTCAGCAGCTTGGGAAAGAAGTAGGTCGACTTGGGCGGCATCGTCTCGCCCGCCGCGGCGACCTCCTGGACCTGCCGGACGGGAGTCGCGCCCATGAAGAAGGCGGCGTCCGCGGCGCCGGTGCGCAGGGCGTCGAGCGCCTGGTCGAAGTCGCGGGCGTAGTCGAGGCCGTCTCTGTGGTCGATCTGGTCGTCGGTCATGCCGAG
>JAATFK010000036.1 GCA_015655225.1 Solirubrobacterales bacterium
GGAGGGGCGGGATGTCGATCACGCTCGATGGGATCGAGACGGCGGAGCTGCGCCACGCGCTGTTGGAGGATCTGCCGGTGGTCGCAAGGCAGTTCGAGGACGTCTCTGACGAGGACGCCGGCCGGCTGCGGTGGTGCTTGTGGCAGGAGCTGGTGCTGTTGCGCGCCTTGGGGTGGCGGGGTGTGCTGTTCGAGCAAGAGCGCGAATTGGACGGCGCGTGCCTGCTCGGGGTCCAGCAGCTCTTCCGCCGCGCGATCAAGCTGCTTGCCGAACGGGTTCGTGCTGAGGATCAGCAGAGCGTCCGGGTGTTGGGGGCGTGTGAGCGGGTTTTGACGCCGTTGGCGATCGTGAGCACGCCGGAGCTTGAGCGTCGCCTCGCCCGCCGACCGTTCGGTGAGACGGGGTTGTTGCGGGCTGCTTCGACGGTGTCGCGGTCGGATGCGGAGGTGTTGCGCCGTCAGCTCGTGCAGATGACGGTTGGGCGCCTGCGGCAGGACGGGGCGTGTTCGAAGGGGGAGATTGAGCGGGTGCTGGAGGACCTGCGGCCGCGTGGCGGCGTGGAGCGGTCGTCGTATCTGCTGAGCGCGCCAGCGGGGGTGATCGCGCGGGTTGCGGCGGACGCGGCTCATGGTGCGTGTGGGCGGTTGCGGTTCGTCGTCTCCCGTCAGTCGAATCGCGAGCCGCTGCTCGCCGCCGTGTCGGCGGTCGGGGTCTGCGCGCGGTTGTGTGAGCGGGTTGTTGCGTTGGGCGAGGTTGGGGGCGAGGGTGAGCGTGATGTGGCATGAGCGACCCGAGAGAGGTGTTGCGGGTGCGTGTCGTCGCGCTCGGGCGTGCGATCACGGAGTTGCGCGTCGAGCGTGGCCTCTCGGTCGTGCAGCTCGCCGAGCGCGTCGGGATGGCGCGGGCGTATGTCGAGGCGGTCGAGGCCGCTGACTTCTCGATCACCTACAGCGTCCTCTGGCGCGTTGCGGACGGCCTCGGCATCCCCGCGCACGAGCTGGTCCAGCTCGCCTACGAACTGCCGTCCGATGACGAGCGCGCGGGGTCGGGCGAATGAGCCGGCCGTCGCAGGGCGTCTACTGGGAGCGGCTCGGCTACGTGATCCGGGAGCTGCGCAGAGCGAGGTCGCTCTCGCAGGAGCAGCTTGGGTTCGACAGCGATCTGCACCGCAACTACGTCGGCTCGATCGAACGCGGCGAGATCAACCCGACCTTCCGGATCCTCCTCCAGCCCGCGCAGGGTCTCGGGATGCGGCTCTCGGAGATCATCGTCATCTCCGAGAACACGCCGAGCATCCCGGCCTCCCGGAAGTGGGGCCGGTAGGTGCGGGTCACGATCAGCATCCCCACCCGACTCCTCGGTCCCCTGGCGGACGCGCTCGCTGCACGCTACGGGAGTTGGCCGGCGACGACGTGCTGCCTGGTCTTGACATACACGTGTGTTAGCTGGCGGCTGTTGGCGAAGTTCACGCCCATCTCTTCGCAGCTAAGAGTCGATTGAGAATGCGCCTGCAGGAGGCGCGCGTCAGCCGCTCAGTCGATGCCGAGGACGATGCCGGGCGTCAGCAGGCCGACCGGGAGCATCGCCTGGCGATCGGAGAACGGGAGGACGTCCTCGTGGAGGTCGATGCCGAGCAGGTCGCGCATGTCGCTGCGGCGGCGCTCGACGCGCGCCCACATAGCCGGATGGCGCGACCGCAGCTCGGCGCGCAGCTCCTCGTCAGCGAGCGCGAGGCCGTCCTCGACGTTGGCGGCGTCGCCGGGGCGCGGACCGACGGGGATGATGTCGCACTGCAGCGCGGTGCCACTCGGCAGGGCGAATGACTGGCCTGCGACGAACGGGCTGTCGAGCCACTCGTCGAGGTGGACGAGGTGGCCGGGGTTCAGCAGCGGGCGCAGCCCCGCCTCGGCGAGCGAGGCGTGAGCGGTGGCCGCGATCGCGCCGGCGTCGGCGCCGACGCGCACAGACTCGTACCAGGTGGCGACCGCGCCGAAGTAGGGCGCCAGGAAGCGCTCGGCGAACGCCTCGGTCTCGGCCTCGTCGGCGTGGAGCAGCCGGCCGGCGCGGGAGGTGAGCCCGCCCCAGAGCCCGACGGCGGTCGAGAAGCGGTCGCCGTGCGCGAGCGGCCGGTCGGTCGGGCTGCGCATGCCGGCGACGGTGTCGGCGCCGCTGGTGCACATGACGTGGCACGCGAGCGCCAGCCCGTCGAGTCTCATCGCGGCGGCGATCTCCAGTTCGGTGGAGCCCGGACGCACCGCCTCCAGCGCGCGCCACACGTGCTGGGAGGCGCGCGTGGCGCGATGCTCGTTGAGCGCCAGCTGGTCGGCCTCGCTGTCGGCTCGCAGCCCGTGCAGTCCCATCAGCACCGCGGTGGCGTCGACCAGCCGGCCGCAGTGGCTGGCGATCTGCGCGTGCATGAACTGAGGGACGGCGAAGGCCGCCTCGCCGCCGAGCCGGTCGCCGGCCGGGATCGGCTTCCAGCCGACGAGCCCGGCGACGGAGTCGACGCCGACCCCCGCCTGCGCGAGGGCGTCGGTCAGCAGCGGGCGCTCGGTGCGCGCCTGGGCGGGCAGGCTGAGCGACTGGCACAGCACCGCCGTGGTCGGGATCGCCGTGAACGGGACGAGCGAGACCGACTCGTTGCCGGTGATCACGACCGGGTCGCCGGCCGGGAGGATCGCGATCAGCGCCTCCTCGAAGCGGGGGTCGAAGCCGGTCAGGAAGGCGCCGTTGGCGTAGTGCTCGCGGTCGGCGTAGACGAGCAGCGCGTCGAGGCCGAGGTCGTCCATCCGCGCGCGCACCGCGCGCAGGCGTCGCTCGTAGAGCGCCGCGGGCAGCAACGGCTCGGGCTCGAGCGCCGAGAGCGCCGGCAGCTCGATCGCGCGCGGCCCGATCATGCGCATGCCCCGGACGTGAGCCAGCGAACGACGCCGTCCCAGATGGGCGCGTAGCCGTCCCACGCGACGAAGTCCGGGGGCGCCCAGTGGGGCGCGAGGTCGGAGGTGAACGCGGCGACGCGGCCGGCCCCCGATCTTCCCACGGCCAGCAGCGGGTCGGTGCCGATGCGCACCAGCTCGGTCGAGCCGGCGCCGATCTCGACGCGGTTGTAGCCGAGCAGCGGGGGCCATGCGGTGGGGACGCCCGCGAGCGCCGGATGCTCGCCGAGGAGGACCTCGGCCTCGAGGCCCTCAGGCGTCTCGACGCGATCGTCGACGTCGTCGACCTGGACCGGGAGCACGCTGCCGATCGGGCTGCGCCCCCAGCGCGCGCGCCCATCGATGCCGCTGAAGGAGAGGTAGCCGCCGACCATCAGCAGGCCCCCGCCGGCGCGCACGAACTCGGCGAGCGCAGTCAGCCGGTTGGGCGCGATCCGCGACTCGTTGAAGGTCTCCGGTGTCAGCAGGAAGCTGTTGGCCCCGATGTCGCTGAGGACGACGACGTCGGCGACCGCCGCGAGCGCCTCGGCCGAGGCCGGGAACGCCGTCGCGACCTCGTGCGCACGGACGTAGGCGACGTCGTGCCCGGTCTCGCGCAGTGCCGCGAGGAACGCGCCGGCGCCCTCGACGTACTCGGTCGTCTGAAATGCGTCGAAGCCCTTCAGGTGGGTGCTGTGCGTGACCCACGACTCGCCCACGAGCAGCACCCGGGCTCCCGCCTCTCGGCCGGCGCTCATGAGGCCACGCCGCACCACGCGGCGATCGTCAGCGCGTAGGCACGGGTCGCCGCGGCGAGCGCGGCCTCGGGCAGCGCCTCGTCGACCTGGTGGGCGATCGCCGGGTCGCCCGGCCCGAAGTTCACCGTCGGGATCCCGGCGTTGACGAGCAGACCCATGTCGGTGTGGAACGGGCTGCCCCGCACGACGCCGGGGGAGCCGGACGCCGCGACGCATGCCGCCGTCGTCGTGACGAGAGGGTGGTCGGCGGGGATCTCAGCGCAGTCGGCGTCGACCGGCCAGTCGATCGTGATGCCCTCGGCGCGCAGCCAGGCATGGCGTCGCGCCCATTCGCGGATCGCGGCTTCGATCTGGTCCTTGACGTTGCCGCCGAGCTGGTGGTCGTCGCGCTCGGCGGGCAGGTACTGGACGTCGAGCGTGAGCTCGAACCCGTCGGCCCAGGCGCTCGGCAACGCGCCGGCGCGGATCACGGAGGGGATCGCCTGGCACGCGACCGGCTGGAGTGGATGGCGCTTGCGCGGGTCGGTGCGCCAGCGGGCGTTGAGCTCGTCGATCGCGGTCAGTAGGTCGCGTCCGAGCGCGATCGCGTCGACCGCTCCCCCGTGGTCCCAGGCGGGTTGGGGAATCTCGATGTGTCCCGCCCGCCCGGGAATGCGGATCGTGCACCAGAGCACGCCGCGGCAGAGCGGCGCGATCTCGAGGCCGGTCGGCTCGGGGATGATCGCTCCGTCGGCCCGGTAGCCGCGGTCCACGAGCGAGAGGGCGCCCATCCCGCCGGTCTCCTCGTCGACGACCGAGGCAAAGAGCACGTCGCCCGCGAGCGTCACGCCGAGCTGGTCGAGCAGCTCGAGGGCGGCGAGCGCGGCTGCCATCCCGCCCTTCATGTCGACCGCGCCGCGGCCGTAGAGGAGGCCGTCGCGGCGGACCGCCGCGAACGGGTCGACGCTCCAGCCGGGGCCGAGGCCGACGGTGTCGGCGTGGCCGAGCAGCAGCAGCGATCGGCCTCCGCCGGCGCCGCGCAGGCGCCCGACCAGGTTCGGTCGTCCGGTCAGGTCGCGGTCGGCGTGGTAGCCGGGGTAGCCGTCGTATCGGGCGAGGTCGGCGGCGTCGAACTCCCAGCGGTCGAGCTCGGCGCCGAGCGCCTGCAGGCGCGGCGTCAGCGCGTCCTGCATCCGTGCTTCCCGCTGGTCGTCGGGGTCACCGCCAAACCAAGGATTCACGCTGCGCGCCCGGACGAGGTCGGCGAGCAGTGAGAGGGGCGCCTCCGGATCGGCATCGACGGCGGCCAGGACCCGCTCGACGAGCTCGGCGTCCAGCGGGACGGTGGGCGACTTCAGCGGTTCCATGGCTCGGCCTTCGCTTCCTCGGGTTGCTCGTACCACTGCACGCGGTCGCCGACGCGGGCGCGCAGCTTCCACCGGCGGCTCTTCGGAACGGCGTCCAGCGCTGAGAGCAGGGCATCGACCTGCTCTGCGGCCGCGAACGTGCCGATGCCGCGCAGGTCGAGCGACCCGGCGTGATCGCGGGTTCGGCGCAGTACCTCGGTGGTGGTGCGCCACAGTCCCCAGTCGGAGCTGCACAGCTCGGTCACGCGCTCGACCGAGATCGCCTCCGGATCGTCTTCCCCGAGGGGATGGTCAATCAGCAAGGTGATGATGTCGCCGTAGTCCTTGTCCGCCGTCTCGAACACCTGCAGCTTGGTCATCAGCAGGTCGGCCAGCGGCAGCGTCGGCCATGACAGCGCGAGTCGGTCGCCGAGCTCGAGCTCGTGGCACATCGCGAGGCGGTCGATCAGGACGTCCGCCTGGCGGCCGTGCGCCGGATCCCAGTAGATGAGGCGCTGACGGCCGTGCAGGAGGTTGACCTCCTCGTCCGGCACGTAACCGGCCGCCTCGAAGAGGCGCTCGATGCTCGGGCGCTCAGAGCTGCGCCCGGCCAGGTCGACGTCGCCGTAGGCCCTGCGCAGCGGCGGCGCCTGCGCGGAGGGGCACCGGAGCGAGACGGCCACGCCGCCCATCACCCGGAGCGTGAGCCCCGCCTCGCGTGAGGCCGTCACGATCCGCAGCGCCTCGCGGGCCGGGTCGGTGTCGGTCACGCCCATCGGCGTTCCTGACTGAGTTGCAAAAACATTTTTGCATCGTTTCGCAGATGAGCCCCGCTTGCATCTGGCCGGGCGGCTAAACCGTCGCCGGGTCCATTGGCCATCCGGCAGATCGAGCGCCGATGCGACGCCGCGACGGCGACGGACGCCGCGCGGGTGGCACGGCGGCCGGCTCGCCGCGCGCATTTGGGGCGCCAGGCCGCCGCCTGGGCGGTTCGGGCGGCGAGGGTGTCTCTCAGCCGGCTTCGGCGGCCAGCTCGCCGAGCTGCTCGGCGAGCCCGACGGCGGGGAGGTTCCGACCGCGGCGACTCGATCGGCGCGTCGAGCCGCGCGAGATGATCCCGGTCGCGACGTACTCGTGCTCGGGAGCCGGTCGCTCCTCGAGCAGCGCGACGAGCAGCTCGACCGCGCGCGTCCCGACGTCGGTCGGGTTCAGGGTCAGGACCGTGAGCGAGGGGCTCGACATCCGCGCCGCGACGCTGTCGGTGCACCCGGCGACGAGCAGGTCGCGCGGCACCGAGAGGCCGCTCGCGTCGGCCGCCAGCAGGACGCCGAGCGCGAGGCGGTCGTAGCTCGTGTAGATGGCGTCGGGTGGGTCGGCCCGCTCCAGCAGTTGCAGCGCGGCGTCGAAGCCGGCGTGCTCGCTCAGGTCCCAGGCGGCCTCCGCGATCATCGGTGCCATCGCGGTGTCGGCGCAGAAGGCGGCGTAGGCCTCGCGCAGGTCGAGCCCGACCGAGCGGATCGGGGCACTATCGATCAGCGCGATGCGACGCGCACCGCGGCGGGCGAGGTGGTCGAGCATGGAGCGGGTGCCGGCGACGATGTCGTTGTCGACCCAGTAGGTCTCGATCCCGTCGGTCGGGCGGCCGGTGGTGACGAGCGGCATGTCGGCCTCGCGCAGCGCCGTGAGGACGGGGTCGCCGCGGACCGGGTCGACGACGATCGCCCCGTCGAGCGCCCAGCGGCGCCACGGCTCCGACTGGCTGTTGGCGGCCGTCGCGAGCACGAGCGCGTAGCCGTGCTCCAGCGCCGCGCCGGTCGCCGCGCCGAGCAGCTCGGTGAAGTAGTTGTTGCCCGACAGGGTCGAGGGAAGACCCTCGGCCTCGGACATGAACAGGCCGATCAGGCCGCTGCGGCCGCCGCCCAGGTTGCGGGCCGCGATGCGCGGCGTGTAGCCCAGGTCGGCTGCCACGGCGCGGACGCGGGTCCGCGTCTCGAGCGGCAGGCGCCCCTTTCCGTTGAGCGCGTGCGAGACGGTCGTGACCGACACCCCCGCCGCCTCGGCGACCTCCCGGATCCCGACTGGCTTCGCCATCGCGCCGAGTTTAGACGAAGTCATTGACATCAGCAAAAACGTTCTCTACCTTGCCGCTTCCACAAGCAAAAACGTATTGCCTAATTCCTCGCGAACTCCCGGCGCGCGGGATCAGCCAAAGGAGACGCTGATGGCGGCCAAGACGCCCACCGAGGCGGAGACGGGCAGCGAGACGGCGAGCCGGCGCGTGTTTGCCCGGGATGCGACGGGACTGCGGAAGGACGCGGGCCCGCTGGACATCTTCATCTACAACATCAACAACCAGAACGTCGCGCTCGGCGTGGTGTTCCTGTTCGGCGTGCTGGCTGCGTATCCGGGGGGCAACTTCGCGCTCAGCGTGATCGGCGCGACGCTGCTCGTGATCCCGCTGTACATGGTCTACTCGCGCCTGTCGGCGGACATGCCGCGCTCCGGTGGGGATTACGTGTGGGTGAGCCGGATCTTCGGCACCTCGCTCGGTCCGTTCGTCGGCTTCACGCTGGCGGCGACGCTGATCATGACGGCGTTCACCGCGATCGGCGCGCCGATGGCGTTCATGACGCAGTACGGGATCGCTCCGATGATGCGCGAGCTGGGCGACGCGACGGGCTGGTCGTGGTGCGCCAGCTTCGGGACGTGGGCCTACGGGGAGACGGGGACCCTCGTCATCGGCACGGTCTTCCTCGCGGCGTTCACCGGCGTCATGATCGGCGGCGTCCGCCTCTACATGCGGATCCAGAAGTACGCCTTCCTGCTCGCGACGATCGGGCTCGTGCTCGGCATCGTGGTGATCTACGCGACCACGCGCTCGGGCCTGCACCACGACTTCGACGGCTACGTCCAGCGGCTCGGCGGCAGACCGAACGCGAGCGCGCTGGCGGTCAGAGGGGGCACCGCGACGGCGAACAAGGGCTTCTCGTTCCACTCGACCTTCTTCGCGATGCTGTGGACGCTCTACATGGTGCTCTTCGGCGCCAGCTCCTGCTACATCGGCAGCGAGGTCCGCCAGCCCGCGCGGACGCAGCGGATCGGCATGTTCGGCTCGCTCGCGTTCACCGCGATCGGCATCCTGCTGCTCGTCGTCGGCCTGCTGCACCTCGGCGGCGAGTCGTTCTTCATGGGCCTGAGCGGCGCCGACCTCGGTCTCGCGTTCCCGCTCACCTACAACGAGCTCGTCTACGCGATGCTCGGGCACAGCTGGGTGTGGGCGCTGCTGATCGGCGGAACGTTCGTCTTCTGGACCTACGTCTGGATGCCGATCAACTTCTTCACCGCCACCCGCCTGCTGCTCGCGCTCTCGCTCGACGGCTACCTCCCGCGCCGCGTCTCGACCGTGAATCGCAGATTCGGCACGCCGCACGTCGCGATCCTGATCTGCGCGCTGTTCGGCTGGCTCTCGCTGTTCCTGTTCGTCCACGGCACGATCTCGACGGTCACGCTCACGTTCGCGGCGATCGTGATGTTCGTCGTGAGCGGCGTCGGCGCGGCGCTCTACCCGTTCACGCTGCGCCGCGTCTGGCAGAGCTCGAAGCCGACGACGGTCCTGGGCGTCCCGGTGATCAGCATCTGGGGGACGCTCCAGGCGGCCTGCTCGATCGTGATCCTCTACATCTTCTGGAACGACCCGGGCGGAGGCATCCACCTCAGCCACACCAACGAGGTGCTGAACGTCGGCGCTCCGCTGCTGGCCCTCGTCCTCGCGGTCGTCGTGATCGTCGGCCGCCGCCTCGGCGGCACCGACCTGCGTCTCGCATCCGCGGAGATCCCGCCCGACTGAGCCGGCCCGCTCGATCGGCCGGCCGACGCCCGCGTCCCGCGCGGGCGTCGGCCGGCGAGCGGGACTCGCCTCATCTTCCTCACACGAAAGGCCTCATATGCAAGAGCTCGGAGTCAGCGGCGTGCTGCACAGCGGCCCCGCCACCTTCTTCGGCCTGCAGCACGAACCGAACCCCACGTCCGCGATCCGCGCCGCCATCGTCGGCGCGCCCTGGGACGAGGGCAACGGCGGCCGCAACGGCGCCAACTACGGGCCGCGCGGCGTGCGCGACGCGTCGAGCTGGTTCGCCTCCTACGACCTCGCCAGCCGCCGCGACGTCTGGGAGGCGCTCACCGTCGTCGACGGCGGCGACATCCCCTGCATCCCGTCCGACGCGGCGCGCACGATGGACTACTTCGCCGACCACGTCGCCGGGCTGCTCGAGGGCGGCGTCATGCCGGTCGTCGTCGGCGGCAACCACAGCATCACGAACGGCACCGCCCGCGGCGCCGCGCGCGCCTGCGACGGCCGGATGGGCTACCTCAGCATCGACACGCACCTCGACACCACCGAGGGCTGGGCCGGCGCGCCGCTGGCCTCGGGCTGCCCGACCTACCGCGCCGCGGACCTGCCGAACGTCGACCCCGCCAACGTCGTCGTCTACGGGGTCCACGGCTGGCTCAACCCGCGCTCGCACGTCGAGACGGCCGAGGCGCTCGGGATTCGCTGGTACACGCGCGACGAGATCCGCGCGCGCGGGCTCGCCGAGACGCTCGCGGAGGCGATCGCGCGTGCGAGCGACGGGGTGGCGGGCCTCTACGTGACCTTCGACATGGACTGCATGGACAGCTCCTCGGCGCCCGGGACCGGGACGCCGGAGGCGGGCGGGTTCCTCGCCGACGAGGCGATCGAGATCGCTCGCGCGATCGGCCGCGCCCGTCCGTTCGCGTTCGACGTCGTCGAGATCGCGCCGATCTACGAGCAGTCCGGCGTCACGCAGCGACTGGCATGCACGATCCTGATGGAGATGTTCGCGGGCATGGCCGACGCCGACGCCGAGGAGACGGGATCCGATGGGGCTGCGTGATCGGCTCGCGGCGCGCCGCGAGCGCGACCTGCGGATCTACTACACGGGCGACATCCACGGGTCGGAGCTGTGCTTCCGCAAGTTCCTCAAGGCGCCCGACTTCTACGACGCCGACGTCGCGGTGATCGGCGGCGACATCACCGGCAAGGCGATGGTCCCCGTGATCGCGCAGGGCGCGGGCTTCGCCGCCCGCGTTCAGGGCGAGGAGCGGGTCGTCGCCGCCGCGGACGTCGAGGAGCTCGAACGGGACATCCGGTTCGCCGGCTTCTACACGTACCGCTGCGACCAGCGAGAGCTGGAACGCCTGGAGGCGGATCACGACCACCGTGAGCGCACGTTCACCGCGCTCATGGTCGACCAGGTCGCGCGCTGGCGCGCACTCGCGGAGGAGCGCTTCGCCGGTCGCCCCTATCCCGTCTTCATCATGCCGGGCAACGACGACGAATTCGCGATCGACGCAGCGCTCGACGGCGAGACGGTCGTCAACCCCGACCTGCGGGTGGTCACGGTCGGCCCGGTGCAGATGCTGTCGTGCTCGTGGACCGGGCCGACGCCCTGGAGAAGCCCGCGCGAGGAGCCCGAAGACGATCTCAGCCGGCGCCTGGAGGGAATCGCGAGCGCGCTCGACCCCGACATGCCGGCGATCTTCAACCTCCACTGCCCGCCGTACGACTCGACGCTCGACATGGCCCCGCTGCTGACCGAGGACCTGCGCGTCGTCTCCGACGGCGGTCAGGCGCGGATGGTGCCGGTCGGGTCCCACGCCGTCCGCGAGTTCATCGAGCGCCGCCAGCCGCTCGTCAGCCTGCACGGCCACATCCACGAGTCGCGGGCGATCGCGAACCTCGGGGCGACGATCTGCGTCAACCCGGGCAGCCAGTACTCCGAGGGCCGGATCGACGGTGCGCTCGTCGATCTCCGCGACGGCAGAGTCGTGCGAACGCAGCTCGTGTCGGGATGAGCGCGATCGACCCCGCCCGCGTGATCGCGGAGCTGCGCGAGCTGCACGCCCTGACCGGCGGCCCGGCCGGAGCGCAGCGCCTCGCCTGGTCGTCGCAGGTCGCTCGCGCACGCGGGTGGCTGGACGAGCGGCTGCGTGAGCTGCCGGTCGAGATCTCCTACGACGCCGCCGGCAACCACTGGGCGACGTTGCCGGGGAGGCGGAAAGCCTCTCTGGTGCTCGGCAGCCATCTCGACTCGGTCGCCGGCGGCGGCTGGCTCGACGGCTCGCTCGGCGTGCTCGCCGGCCTCGAGGTGATGCGCACGCTCTGCGACGCGTGGGAAGGCCGGCCCCCGATCACCCTGCGTCTGGTCGACTGGGCCGACGAGGAGGGCGCGCGCTTCGGACGCAGCCTGCTCGGCTCCAGCGCCGCGGCCGGCACGCTCGACCTCGAGGAGATCCGCGGTCGCGTCGACGGCGACGGCGTCGCGATCGAGGCCGCGATGGCGGCGAGCGGCGTCGACCTCGAACGGCTGCTCGACTCCGGTCGCGAGCTGGCCGACATCGCCGCCTACCTGGAACTGCACATCGAGCAGGGCCCCGTGCTCGAGCGAGCCGGCGCTCCCGTCGCGGTCGTCGACGGCACCTGCGGCGCCGTGCGCTACCGCGTGCGCTTCGTCGGCGAGGCATGCCATCCTGCCGCCACGCCGCTCGACGCGCGTCGAGACGCGCTGCTTGCCGGCGCCAGGCTGATCGCCGGCGCCCACGAGATCGCCGAGCGGGCCAGCGCGCTCACGAGCATCGGCTCGTGCCAGGTCGAGCCGGGCCACATCACGATCATCGCCGGCGCCTGCACGATCGTCATCGAGCAGAACCACGTCGATCCCGCTGTGCTGCGTGCGGTGGAGGCGGAGACAGTGGGGCTGGCGCACGAGCTCGCGGCCGGCGCGGGACTGGAGGTCGAGGTGGACGACCTCTGGCGCATCGAACCGCTCGACTTCGACGCCGACCTGGTGGCGCGCGCCGACGCCGCGGTCCGCTCGCTTCAGGCGAAGCCATTCCACATGCCCAGCGGGCCGCTGCACGATGCCGGCGAGATGGTGCGCGCCGGGATCCCCAGCGCGATGCTGTTCGTCCAGAGCAGAGGGGGAATCTCGCACAACCCGCGCGAAGACACCGACGACGAGCATCTGGAGCTCGCCGTACGGGCGCTCGGCGCCCTCGCGGAGGACGTCCTCGGCGCCCTCGCGACGCGCTGACGAGATCCGCGCGTTCCGCTGTGGGCTCCGTGCTCGAGCTGGTCGCCGAAGGCGCCCTCGAGTTCGACATGCGGCAGGTTGGATCGAGACAGTCTCGCCAGACCAATGCGCTTCGCCCCGCTGACACGAGCCTCTTCTCGTCCGCCGAGCTGGCGCTCGTGGACGAGCTTGCAGCGGCCTTGATCTCCACGAAGCCGCCGCCGGATCGCGCTTTGAAACGAGGCCAGGAGCTCGCAGCTCAGCTCGGATGGTAGTTCGGGTGATAGCCCGCGACGCACGGGGATGAGCGCAACCGCGACAGGCCGCGCTGAAGCTTTTGGTATTGCGCGCCCGGGATCTGACGACACAGTCGCTTGTAGGCGTAGAAGTCGCTGA
>JAATFK010000165.1 GCA_015655225.1 Solirubrobacterales bacterium
GAGCGCCGCGGCGACGCGCACGAACAGGTCGGCCTTCGCGGTCGCGTCGAGGTGGTGCACCGCCAGCGCCGAGACGACGAGGTCGAAGGGCCCGCTCGGCAGCGGGTCCTCGAGCTTCGCCAGCGCGAACGTCGCCGCTCGCCCGGCGAGCGCCGCGCGCGCGGCTCCCAGCATCGCCTCGCTCGCGTCGATCCCGTGGAGGCTCGCGTCCGGATGCGCGTCGAGCACGCGCCGCGCCGTCTCGCCGGTTCCGGTGCCGAGCTCCAGCACCGTGCGCACCGGCCTCTCACCCTGGGTCGCGGCGAGCACCGCGTCCTGCAACGCGGCGTATCCCGGCAGGCCGTCCTGGATCTCGGCCGCGTACGTCTTCGGATCCCACTCGAACGGCGCCATCACCTGATCATCGCAAGTCGGCGTCCGCTCCGCGCGACGCGGAGCGGACGCCCGACCCCCTGCCCTACGAGACCTTCGGCTTGAACGTGATCTTCGTCGTGTGACGCTTGACGTCGGTCGCCTTCACGACGATCGCGAGCTTCTTCGTCTTGTGTCTCTTGATGCTCTTGGCCAGGCTCGACGTGACGCCGATCGCCGGCTTCGCGATCGTGAAGCGCGCCTGCGAGGCCCGCTTCGTCAGCGAGATCGTCAGCACGCCCTTCTTGAGCTTCAGCTTGTACTTCAGCTTCTTGCTCCCCGGGCCCTTGATCGCGATCCCCTTCGACAGGTTCTTCGCCGACTTCGAGAACGCGACGCCCTTCGGCAGCGTGATCGCGAACGAGCTCAGCAGCGGCGCGTGCGCGCCGGCGCTGATCGTGAAGGCGACCTTCGGCTTGCGCTTCGCGAAGCCGCTCAGCGTCGCCTTCGCGGCCTTCGGCTTGCCGATCACGACGGGCGGCGCGACGACCGACCAGGTGAACGCCGTGCTGCCGGCGTTCGTGAAGCGGTCCCCGGCGGCGACCGTGACGGTCGTGGCGCCGATCGTCGTCGGCGTCCCCGAGATCACGCCCGTCGCCGGGTTGATCGCGAGCCCGGCCGGCAGACCCGCCGCGCTGTAGCTGAGCGGTGCCGCGCCGGAGTCGCTGCCGGCGATCTGCAGCGCGACCGGGTGTCCGACGATCGTCCCCTGCGCGCCCGGGTTGCCGACGCCGACGCTGTAGACCGGCGCCGCGGCGGAGCAGAGCGACGCCGCGAGCGTCTGGGCGATCGGCGTGCCGAGCCCGGTCGTCATGTCGTAGTTGGGACCGACCGGGAACGCGCCGTTGTTGACGCCCAGCGTGTCGTTGTTGGGAACGAACCCCTGGCCCGGGTAGGCACCGGTGACGTCGTGGAAGTTGCTCAGGTAGCTGCTGCCCGCGATTGCATAGAGCGACGGGTTCGCGAACCCGATCGGGACGCCGCGGCAGGTCGGCGAGGAGTTCGCGACCGCGAACAGCGCCGCCCACAGCGGCGCCGCCGCGCTGGTCCCGCCGATCGTGACCCAGCCGCCGTTCTGGCCGCCGCCGTTGACGTAGACGACGTAGCCCGTCTGGGCGTCGGCGTCCGCTGCGACGTCCGGGACCTCGCGGCAGAACGAGGTCGAGCCGCACGGCGCCGCCGAGGAGCCGGAGTTGATCACGCCGAGCGTCGTCGGTGCGGTCGACTGGTAGGCCGGCATCGGCCACTGGGCCGAGACGCCGCCGCCGGAGCCGCCGCCGCCCTGCGCCTTCGGTCCCTCGTTCCAGACGTACTCGCTCGGCGGCGGGCCCGCCGGGTTCATCGTCGTCCCGCCGATGCCGGTCGCGAACGGCTGGCTGGCGGGGTTGAGGACGGACAGGGAGGTGTTGTTCGGGTCGACCTGCGAGCACTGCTCCGAGCCGGAGTCGCCGGAGGAGACGACGAACGTCTGGCCCTGTGCGGCGGCCTCCTGCAGGAGCGTGTTCTCAGCACCCATCACGGCGCCGCCGGTGAGCGCCTCGCACTCGCCCCACGAGCTGCTGATCACTCTCGCGCGGTTCTGCGTGACGATCGCCGAGATGATGTCGACCGGCGAGTTCGCGGCGCCGGGGCCCTCGTAGACGAGGACGTTCGCTCTCGGCGCCATGCCGAGCACGACCTCGATGTCGAGCGCCGCCTCGCCGTCGTCGGAGGTGCCCGGCGTGTACGGGCCGGGGCCGCCGTCGACGTCGACGTTCGTAACCGACGCGCTCGTGCCGAAGCACGCCTGGAAGGTCGCGATGTCGGAGGGCTGGTACGGCTGCTGCTCGAAGACCGCGACGGTCTGCCCGGCGCCGAGGTCGCCCGCGAGGTAGAGCGGGGAGAACTGGTAGGCCGACGCGAGCCCGTCGACCGTGAAGTTGATGCCGTTGAGCGCCGCGGTCGCCTCGCCGCACGGCTGCGGGCCACCGGTCACGACCTGCGATCTGGCCGCCGTGCTCTGCGCCGCCGACGACGGCTTGGCGAGCGACTTGACCTGCTGCGGCTGGTCGAGCGCGAGGCTGTCGAGGCCGATCACGCCCTGCACGTAGGAGGCGACGGTCGACGGGACCGCCGGCGCCTCCTCGTTCGCGTAGGCGCTGCGCCCGGAGGTCGTCGTGACCTGCGCGAGCGAGGTCGAGAACGCCTTCTCGACCTGGCCCGCGGTGCCGGTGACCGGCAGCGTGAGGTTGTTCGCGGCGGGCGTCCCGACGTCGAGGCCCTGCGCGCGCAGGGCGCTCTGCACGGCCTGCACCTGCGTCGTCGTCGCGCCGAAGCGCTGCGCGAACTCGGGGACCGTCAGGTACTGGCGGAAGAGTGGCGAGGAGGGATCCGCGACGGCGGTCGCGAAGCTCTGGAGCGCGGCGGGGTCCTGCGGCTGGAGGGCGATCGTGAGGTTGAGCAGCTTCGTGCTCGGCAGCGCGTTGCCCACATGGAAGTTGCGCGGGACGACCGGCGCGGAGCCGACGCGGACGCCGTGGGGGGATGCCGCGAGCGCGGACGGGGCGGTGATCGCCGCGCATCCGACGATCGCGGCCAGAGCGATGGAGGAGCTCCACCGGGGCCTGTGATTCATTCGTTCCCTCTCAGTCTCATGACTGTGCGTCGGCGCTCTCGTCGTCCGGACTCGCACCCGCCGGTCCTCAGACCCCGGCGGCGCGGCGACGTTACTACGGGAAAGGGAGCTTTACCCGGACAGGAGCGCACAGTCACTAGGACGAGCGCGCACAGGCCCCGGTCACCGCGACGTTACCGCTCTGTAACCGCCCATCGTTATGGTCATCGCCTCGATGGCCGCACGTGACGGATCACGACTGCGAATCAAGTGACAAGTCAGCTGAAATGGAGCACCGCGCCACTGCCCGAGCCGGAGCGGTTCGCGTTCTGGCAGGAGGCGGTCGGCGAGGCGTTCGTCTCGGTCTCCGTCGCGCGTCGTGACGAGCGCCCGTTCATCGGCAGCGTCACCGCCGCCCGGGTCGACTCTCTCGCCGTCTCGCACATCGCCTCGCCGCCGCAGTCGGTCACCCGCTCGCGGCCGCAGATCCGCACCCGGGCGGGCGACAGCTTCTTCCTCAACCTGCCCCTGACGGATGGCGCCCTCGCGACGCAGGACGGCCGCACCGCGCACCTCGCGAGGGGCGACTTCGCGATCGTCGACAGCACGCGGCCGTTCGAGCTGGACTTCGAGCGTGACTTCGAGCAGATCTCGCTGACGATCCCCCACGACCTGCTCGCGCCGCGCCTCGCCTCACCGCTCCACGCGACCGCCGTGCGGGTGCGTGGCGACGTCGGCATCGGCGCGATCGCGAGCGCCGCGATCCGCGCGTTGCCGCAGGCGGCGGGCTCGCTCGACCGCGCCGCCAGTCGCTCCCTCTCGGAGCACATCGCGGGGCTCGTCGCGCTCGCGCTCGGGCCGCTCCATCGCCCCGCCGCCGGCGCGACGTCCACCGGTCTCGCCTCGCCGAAGGCGCTCCTGCAGGCGGCACTCGACGAGGTCGAGCGCGAGCACGGCGACGTCGAGCTGTCGCCCGCGCGCGTCGCCGAGCGCGTCGGCATCTCGATCCGCTACCTGCACCAGCTGTTCTCCGAGCGCGGCCCGAGCTTCGGGCGCTGGCTGCTGCTGCGGCGCCTGGAGCACTGCCGCCACGAGCTGGCGGACCCCGCCTGCCCGCTCACGATCGGCGAGATCGCCTGGCAGCACGGCTTCCGCGACCCGTCCTACTTCGCGCGCGCGTTCAGAGCGCAGTACGGCGTCGCGCCGCGCCAGTTCCGCGGCGTCGGCATCGCCGCCTGACGGCGACGCCGACCGCCCCGCCGCCTCACCGCTTCAGCGTCACCGTCTTGCGCGTCGTGCGCTGGCTTCTCCCGCTCGCCGTCGTGGTCGCCGCGAGCGTCAGCTTCAGCGTTCTCGCGCGCGCGAGCGCGCGCCGCGCCGTCGTGCCGAATCGGAGCGTCAGCGTCGCGCTGCCGGCGCGCTCGTAGCGCCGCTTCGCGCTCGCGAGCGTCGCGACCTTCGCCTTCTTCGCGACCGGGAAGCGCAGCTTCCGCGCGGTCGCGGCCGGGACCGTCGCCTGCAGCGACAGCGTCGCGGGGCCGGCGAGCTTCGCGGAGACGCGCAGCGCCCGATGGGAGCGCACCGCGCTCAGACGCTGCGCCGGGAGCGTCAGCTTCACGCTCGGCGCGGCCGGCTTGCGCTTCGCCGGCGGCGCCTTCTTTCCGGGCGTCGCCGGCGGGGGCGCCGCCCCCACGGCCGCCGGGAAGAGCGCGGAGGGCGTGGCGCGGCCGACGACGTTCGCGTTCGCGTCGACGAACCAGAGCGCGCCGTCGGAGCCGAACGCGATCGCGCTCGCCTGGTAGGCGCCGAGGCTCGCGTGCGTGATCGCGCCGGAGGGGTCGCGCCGGCCGATGCCGTTCTTCTCCGCCCACCAGAGCGCGCCGTCGGGGCCGAGCGTCAGGTGCTCGGGCAGGTAGTCGCCGCCGAGGTCGGTGCTCGCCGCCTGGCCGCCGGCGATCGTGCCGAGGATCCCGCCCGAGGGCGGGAGCGGGAAGTCGCCGCCGTAGTACTGCGTGTAGAACGGCGTGCCGTCGGGCGTGAACGCGATCGAGCGAACGTCGTCGGCGATCAGCGCGGGCGGCAGCGGGACGCTCACCTGGCTGCCGTCGGCGGTCACATGACGCAGCGCGGAGGCGCCGTCGGCGAACCAGGCGGAGCCGTCCGGGGCGGTCGCGATCGGCGCGCGGCCACCCGCCAGCTGGCCCGGCAGCTCGGTCGCGCTGCCGTCGGAGCGGACGATCCGGACGGAGTCGTCGTTCGCGCTCGCGGCCAGCGTCTCCCAGACGCCGCCGCCCGGGAACGGGCTGATGTGGCGGCCGTTGTCGATCTGGTCGAAGAACATCTGCTGGACGGTCCCGGCGGTCGTGATCCGGTCGACGGTCTCGTCCACGTCGTTGAGGAACCACAGCTGGCCGTCGCCGCCGCCCACGATGTCGGTCGGCCCGCTGTCGGAGATGTCCGCGTGCTTCGGCACCGGGAACTCGGTGATCTGGCCGGCCGGGGTGACGCGGCCGATGCGGTCGGTGTCCTCCTCGGTGAACCAGAGGTTGCCGTCGGGACCGGCGGTGATGTCGCTGAGCCCGGCGCCGGGCGAGGGGACCGGATAGGTGGCGATCGTGGTGGCGCCGGCGGTCGGTGCGACGGCGCAGGGGAAGATGGCCGCGACGGCGATCAGCGCCGCCCGCGACCGATGACGGAGAGCAGGCACGACCACGATGATTGCCAGGGCGGCGCTCGCGAATCATCGCGGGCGCGCCAACGCGGCGCGGCGGCGCGGCCGCGTGGGCGCTAGCGCGCGGGCGCGTCCCAGGGCCGCATCAGCCGCAGCGAGCTGAGGATCGCACGCGTCGCGGGTGAGCGGTTGAGCGTGATGAAGTGGATCCCGGGCGCGCCGCCGGCCAGCAGCTCGGCCGCCTGCAGGGTCGCGTAGGAGACGCCCAGCTCGGCGACCGCCTCGTCGTCGCCGCGCCGCGCCTCCAGCTCGCGCTCGAGCGCCGGCGGCAGCTCGGCGGCCGACAGCTCGGTCATCCGCTTGATCCCGTCGAGCGACAGGATCGGCATCAGCCCGGGGATGATCGGGACCTCGATCCCGATCGCGCGGGCTCGGTCCACGAAGTCGAAGTAGAAGCGATTGTCGAAGAACATCTGGGTGATCAGGAAGTCCGCGCCGGCGTCGACCTTCGCCTTCAGGTGGCGCAGGTCGTCCTCTGCCGAGGTGGCGTGGATGTGCGTCTCGGGGAACGCGGCGCCGCCGACCGAGAAGTCGTACTCGTCCCGCAGCAGGCGCACGAGCTCGTGGCTGTACTCGAGGCCGCCGTCGGTCTGCGTCCAGCGGGTCTCCCCCTGCGGCGGGTCGCCGCGCAGCGCGAGGACGTTCTCGATCCCCGCCTCGCGCATCCCGTCGAGCGTCGTCCGCAGCTCGTCGACGGTCGCGTTCACGCAGGTCAGGTGCGCCATCGCCTCGAGCCCCAGCTCGCCCTTGATGCGGCGCACGACCTCGACCGTCTTCTCGCGCGTCGAGCCGCCCGCGCCGTAGGTGACGGAGACGAAGTCGGGCGCCAGCGGCTGCAGCTCGCGCAGCGCGCGCTCGAGGTTCTCCTCTCCGGCCGGCGACTTCGGCGGGAAGAACTCGAACGAGAAGAGCGGCTCGGTGGCGGTCTGGAAGGTCTCTGCGATGCGGGGCATCGCGCCAGCGTAGCGGGGAGCGCGCGAGCAAGGTGAGACCGCGAGGACGCGCGCGGGCGGGACCGCCTGCCACCATCCTCCGCTCGACCACCTCACGAGCAGCGGAGCGGCACGATCATGGAATACCGTCAACTCGGCCGGTCCGGCCTGCGCGTCTCGTCGCTCACGCTCGGCACGATGACCTTTGGCGGCCGCGGCCGCTTCGCGGACGTCGGCAGCACCGACGTCGGCCAGGCCGAGCGTCAGCTCGACCTCTGCCTCGACGCCGGCGTCAACCTCGTCGACACCGCCGACGCGTACTCCGACGGACTCTCGGAGGAGGTGCTGGGCGAGGCGCTGGTCGGCCGGCGCGACCGGCTGCTGGTGGCGACGAAGGCCCGCTTCCCGACCGGTGCGGGCGGCCCGAACGACGCCGGTCTCTCGCGCCACCACCTGATCGCCGCCTGCGAGGCGAGCCTGCGGCGGCTGCGGGTCGACCACATCGACCTGCTCCAGGTCCACGAGTGGGACGGCGCGACGCCGCTGGAGGAGACGGTCGAGGCGCTGGACACGCTGATCCGCTCCGGCAAGGTCCGCTACGTCGGCTGCTCGAACCTCTCCGGCTGGCACCTCGCGAGATCGCTCGGCGTCGCCGAGCGGCTCGGCGCCCAGCCGTACGTCAGCTCGCAGATCTACTACTCGCTCGAATGCCGCGACGCCGAGTACGAGCTGATCCCGGCGGCGATCGACGGCGGCCTCGGGGTCCCCGTCTGGAGCCCGCTCGCGGCCGGCCGGCTGACCGGCAAGTACCGCCGCGACCAGCCGCTGCCCGAGGGCGTGCGCAACGCGCCCGGGTCGAACGCCGACCTGCTGCCGATCCGAGACGAGGCGCGCCTCTACGACGTGGTCGACGCGCTCGTCGAGATCGGCGAGGTGCACGCCGTCTCGGCCGCGCAGGTCGCGCTCGCCTGGCTGCTGACCCGGCCCGGCGTCTCCTCGCTGATCATCGGCGCGCGGACCGAGGAGCAGCTGGTCGACAACCTCGCGGCGGCGTCGCTGACGCTGACCACGGAGGAGGTCGACCGGCTGCAGCGGCTCAGCGCGCCGCCGCTCCTCTACCCCTACTGGCACCAAGCGGCGTCGATCACCGACCGGCTCTCGACCGCCGACCTGGCACTGCTCGGCCGCACGCTGGACTGACGCTCAGCGGACCTGCTTGGCCTTCACGCCCTGGACCGGGCGCGTGCCTCTCACGGTGATGATCAGCCGGTCGGTGTGCGAGCACTTGGTCGTGACTCTGCCGCCCTCGACCTGGCAGGCGACGCCGTTCGTGCACTGGTAGCTGGTGCCGCCGACGTCAGTGCCGGTGGTGCCGCTGTCGATCGTCTTGCCGCCGGGCAGGTGGCAGCTCTTGGCGTCGGTGCCGAAGCTGCCGACCGGCTCCGCGTGCGAGACGCTCGGCAGCGTGGCGCCCGCGAGGCCGGCGCTGCCGAGGCTGGCGGCGGCGAGCAGGGCGGCGGCGGTGCGACGGGAGGTGAGCGTGAGCATGGCGCGTCTCCTTCGAGTGGTGGCGCGACCCGGTGGTCGCTCCGATGCCCTCACTCTCTTCGCGCGCCGGACCCGCGTCTGTCACGGCCGCGACACAGGGAGCGTCGCGTCTACGGCACGAGCACGAGCTTGCGGTGCGCGGTCCCGCTCGCCTGCAGCTCCCAGACCGCGGTCGCCTCCGCAAGCGGATGCTCCTCCACCTCGACCCGCAGGCGGCCGGCGAGCAGGTGCTCGGCCATCGCGTGGTAGGCGGCGATGCGTCCCTCCAGCGGGATCGCGCCGTTGCTGTGGCCGATCACGGTCCTCCCCTGCAAGGCGCCGAAGTCCAGCTCCCGCACGGGGCCGGCGCCGCTGCCGACGACGACGAGCGTCGCGGCGCGGGCGCAGTGGCCGAGCGCGGCGAGGAACGGCTCGCCGAAGACGTAGTCGACGACCACGTCGTAGCCGGCGCCGGCGTGCTCCGCGAGGGCGGCGCCGGGGTCGTCGGCGAGCGCTGCGACGGCGTCCGCGCCGAGCGCGAGCAGGCCGGGCAGCGAGCCGTCGTCGCGGGCCGCGGCGACGACGTGCGCGGCGCCCAGCAGCTTCGCGCCCTGCACCGCGATCCGTCCCGCGATCCCGCTGGCGCCGAGCACGAGGACGCGCTCGCCGCCGCTGATCCGCGCCTGGCGGGCGAGCGGCAGCCAGCCGGCGAGGCCGGCGATCCCGAGCGCGACGGCGTGGCCGTCGCCGAGGCCGTCGGGGACGGGGATCGCCTGCGCGGGATCGATCAGCGTCCGCTCCGCGAACGAGCCGAACGGTCTCGGTGAGGAGCCCCAGTAGAGGCGGCGGCCGTCGACCGTGCCGACGCCCTCGAGGCCCGCGACGTACGGCGGTCTGACCGGGCCGAAGCGCCCTGCCGCGAACGCGAGGTCGGCCGGGTTGACGGCGGCCGCCGTGACCGTGGCGACGGCCTGGCCCTCGCCCGCGACCGGCTCCTCGAACTCACGGACGACGGGGGCGGATCCGACCGCTTCGATGATGGCTGCGCGCATCGTCTCACCCTAGTTGCTCGGTCGTGAATCCGGCCCGATGGCCAATTGACGGGGTCCGATTCAGGACGTGCGCATGAGTTTGGGGTTGGGAGGCCGGGAACGTTCCTCGCAATCCGGTGCGCTGCCGGGCGGGCAGCGGATCGGGCCGGTTCCCAACGGGGAGGCTCATGTCCGAGACAGCCGTAGGACACGCAGGGACAGGCGCCGCCGGCGCACGTCCACAGGCGGCGGCGCAAGGTCGCGGCTTACGCAGAGACGTCGGGCGGATCGCGTTGCTGTTCACGTCGGTCGGGTCGGTGATCGGCTCCGGCTGGCTGCTGGGAGCGCTGAACGCGACGAGAGTGGCGGGGCCGGCGGCGGTGATCTCGTGGGGCGTCGGAGCGTTCGCGGTGATGCTGCTGGCGGTGATCCACGCCGAGCTGGGCGGGATGCACCCGACCGCGGGCGGCGTCGCGCGCTATCCGCACTACGCGTTCGGGAGCCTCGCCGGCTTCGGGATGGGCTGGGTCTACTGGCTCGGCTCCGTCACGCTCGCGCCGATCGAGGTCGAGGCGGCGCTGCAGTACGCGAGCAACTACGTCGACGACGGGTTCGGCTTCAACCTCGTGCACCAGTCGAGCGGCCAGGTCGTGCTGACCGGGCCGGGCTACGCGGTCGCGGCGGTGCTGATGCTCGTGTTCGTGACGATCAACGTCTACGGCGTGCGCAAGCTCGCGCAGGCGAACACGGCGATCGTGTGGTGGAAGATCGCGATCCCGATCGTCGCGATCATCGCGCTCGCGGCCACGTCGTTCCACGGCAGCAACTTCAGCGCGGGCGACGGCTTCGCCCCGGCGGGGGTGAAGGGGATCTTGAGCGCGATCGCGACCGGCGGCGTGATCTTCGCGTTCCAGGGCTTCGAGCAGGCGATCCAGTTCGGCGGCGAGTCGTCGAACCCGAGGCGCAACATCCCGTTCGCGATCATCGGCGCGATGCTGATCGGCGCGATCATGTACCTGCTGCTGGAGGTCGTGTTCATCGGCGCGCTGAACCCGTCGAGCGCGTCGCACGGCTGGGCGAACCTCAGCTTCACGAACGACTTCGGGCCGTTCGCGGGGCTGGCGACGATGCTCGGGCTCGGCTGGCTCGCGACGCTGCTGTACGCCGACGCGTTCATCTCGCCGGCCGGCACCGGGCTCGTCTACACCGGCTCGAGCGCGCGGATCACGTACGCGCTCGGGAGAAACGGCTACATCCCGGGCGCGTTCGACAAGCTCAGCGAACGTGGCGTGCCGTTCTTCAGCATCATCTTCGCGTTCGCTGTCGGGATGCTGCTGTTCCTGCCGTTCCCTGGGTGGCAGAAGCTGGTCGGGTTCATCAGCTCCGCGACCGTGATCATCTACGCGTCGCAGTGCGTGACGATGGCGGCGATGCGCCGCCAGCTGCCGGACGCCGAGCGGCCGTTCCGGGTGCGCTTCGGGGAGGTGCTGGCGCCGATCGGGTTCGCGATCGGGGACCTGATCGTGCTGTTCAGCGGCTGGACGACGAACTGGAAGCTGTTCGTCGCGATCCTGATCGGGTTCGCGCTGCTGGCGATCTCGCAGCTCACGAGACCGCGGGCGGAGCGCGTCGCGCTCGACTGGAAGCCGGGCGCGTGGCTGCTGCCATGGCTCGGCGGCCTCGCGCTGATCAGCTGGCTCAGCTCGTTCGACGGTCGCAACACGCTGCACTTCGGCGTCGACATGCTCGTCACGATCGTGTTCAGCTTCGCGATCTACGCGCTCGCGCTGCGGCTGCGCCTGAGCCCCGAGGAGGTCAGAGCCCGGATCGACTCGACGGCCGACGAGGCGTTCGAGGAGGTGGGGGCGTAGCTAGCGGGCGGCC